>CAZMDV010000081.1:0-9442 GCA_964564875.1 uncultured Salinivenus sp. | reverse complement strand
CCCGACAGGGTTCAGCGGACGAAAAAATTACCCTCGACAATGCCGCAACTCATACCGAATGTCCTCCGGATCGCTGCTCATATACGCCACGTCGTGCTCTGCAAGCACATTCTGAAAGGCCCGACGTGAGAGCCCCAGAATATCGCACCCCTGCTTTTCCGAAAGCGTCCCCGCGTCGTACAGCAACGCGACCACTCGCTCTTCTGCCTCATGCTTGTCCAGGCCGACATCGTCCGGAAGTTCGATGGTTACCTGCATTGCTTTACTGTTTCACGTAAATGCACCACGGATGAAATCCACGTCCCGGCCGCCACAGCGGTCCAGATAAATTTCTCTCGGTTCCAATCAGTTGAGCAAAGCTGCCCATCAATTCCTTCTAGCTTCCGTAGACAGGATCGGGACGAGTTCCCTCTCGACGTGAGTTGCGTTGAGACATCGATCACGCGCGATCAGATCGCGCGCAATCCGGGAGGGCCACGAGCGGACGTAACGATAGGTGTTTCAGAAATGATCGCGGGCACCTTGTCCCGGACTCAGGTCCGCTCTTCCGCGCCTCCATGCTTCCGTACCCAGTGCTGAAGCGTGGAAGGGAAGACCATATGCCGACCAATCGACCTCTCAGCAATCCGCCCCTAGCGTCTGTGAACACTTACGCCGTCATCATCCTCGCCGCCCTACTGGCCGAGTACGCGCTGAACCTCGTCTCGGACCTCCTCAACCTCCGCCACCTCCAGCCCGAGCTGCCGGCGGAGTTTACGGACACCTTCGACGAGGAGGAATACGAGCGCACCCAGGAATACACCCGCACGCGCACCCGCTCCGGATGGGTCTCCTCCACGGTTGGCCTTGCCGTCCTCCTAATCTTCTGGTTTGCGGGCGGCTTCGAGTGGCTCGACACTGTCGTGCGTGGCTGGGGCTTCGGCCCTATCGTGACGGGTCTATTTTATATCGGCCTCCTCGTACTGGGACGTGGGGCGTTGTCGCTCCCCTTCTCGGTCTACTCCACGTTCGTGATCGAGGAGCGCTTCGGCTTCAACGAGACGACGCCCAGGACCTTCGTCCTCGACCTCCTGAAGAGCGTCGCCCTCGGCGTGGCCATCGGCGGGCCGCTGCTGGCCGCAATTCTTTGGTTCTTCCAGTCGACCGGTCCGTACGGCTGGGTGTACGCGTGGGTCGTGGTGACGGCCGTGATGCTGCTCCTGCAGTTCTTCGCCCCGCGCTACCTGATGCCCATTTTCAACGACTTTGAGCCGCTGGAGGAGGGCGAGCTCCGCGCGTCGATCCTCTCGTACGCCGACAAGGTCGACTTCCCCGTCGGCGAGGTGTACGTGATGGACGGCTCGCGCCGCTCGAACAAGGCCAACGCCTTCTTCACTGGCTTCGGGGCGAACCGGCGGATTGTGCTCTTCGACACGCTCGTCGAGCAGCTCTCCGTCGACGAACTGCTGTCGGTGGTGGCGCACGAGATGGGGCACTACAAACTGCACCACATCCCGCAGCGCATTGCCATCAGTGTGGTGCAGACGGGGGTGCTCTTCCTGCTGCTCTCTGTCTTCCTTCAGGTCGAGGGTCTGTTTCAGGCCTTCTACGTCGACGACCCCGCCGTTTACACCGGCCTGCTCTTCTTCGGCCTGCTGTACTCCCCCGTCGAGTTGCTGCTCTCGATCCCGCTCAATGCCTGGTCGCGCCGTCACGAGTTTCAGGCCGACCGCTTCGCCGTCGACACCACGGGCCGGGCCGAAACGCTCGTCAGCGGCCTGAAGCGCCTCGCCGAAGCGAACCTCTCGAATCTCACGCCCCACCCGCTTGCGGTGACGCTCGATTACTCGCATCCTCCCCTTCTCCAACGCATCGACGCGCTCCGCTCGGCCGCCGCTCGCGAGCCCGCATAGCCGCCTTCCGGAGCCCAAAACGCCCAAACGCTTACCCCTCCACTGCCTCCTCAGCCAGGGGAAGCCGAATCCAGAACGTCGTGCCCTCTCCCTCTACCGTTTCGTAGCCGATCTTGCCCCCGAGCTCGTCGATGCTCTTCTGGGCAATGGCGAGCCCGAGCCCCGTGCCGCTCGTCTTCGTCGAGAAGTTGGGCTCGAACACCTTGTCCTGCACGTCCGGCGGAACGCCCGTCCCGTTGTCAATCACCTCGCTGTACACTGCCGGGAGGCTCCCGTCGCCCTCTGCAATCTGCCGCGCCGTGACCTGCACGCGCCCTTCTCGGTCCTCCGGGATGGCCTGAAGGGCATTCTTGAGGAGATTAATGTAGATGCGGCGCAGCTCCTCCCGGTCGGCCTCCACCACCAGGGGCTCATCGGGCAGATCGAGGGTGAGGGCATCATGGTTGGCCGCCTCCTCCTCCATGAGCGAGGCAGCCTCCTGAATGACCTCGGTGAGGTCGACCGGCTCGGGCACACGAGTCGGCAGGCGCGCAAAGGTCGAAAACTCATCGGCGATGTGTACGAGCGACTCCACCTGCTCGATGAGCGTGCTCGTGATGCGGTCGAAGACCTCCGCAAAGTCCGAGGATTCTCGCGGGCCGTCGGTCCGCTCGAAGGCCCGGCGCAGGTGCTGGATGGACAGCTTCATGGGGGTGAGCGGATTTTTGATCTCGTGCGCCACCTGCCGGGCCATCTCGCGCCAGGCCAATTCCCGCTCCTGCCGGGCCAGCTTGCGGCGGCTCTCAGCGAGCTGGTCGCGCATCTCGTTGAAGGTCTGCACGAGGTCCCCAATCTCGTCCCGCGTATCGACGGACAGGGTCCGCGTAAACCGGCCTTCGCCGACGGCTTCGAGGCCTTCACGGAGCTGGGCGATAGGCTGGGCCAGGGCATTCGCCAGCACCACGCCCGTGAGCACGACGACCACGACCAGGAGCAGCAAGGCCCCAAAGAGATAGGCCAGGGTCCGTGACTTTTCCTCCTGAAGCTGCTCCTGCTGCGCGAGCGTGGGCACCCCAATCACCAACTGCGGACGGCCGTCGTCGCCGACCAGGCCCTGGTAGCCCACCCGATACTGAAATTGCCCAATGGATACTTCGGCGGTCACGAGCCGGTATGCCTCGTCGTAAAGTTCGTGGTACACGCTGCTGGGCAGGCGCTCGTTTACCAGACCGTCGCGGAGCAGTCGCGATTGGCTCGTCCGCACGAGCTGCCCCCTTCTGTAGAGGTGAAGATCAAGCCCAACCCGGGCGGCGAGGGTATCCACGTCCATCCGCTCTGCAACCTGCCATAGGCGCTCACCGGAGCGGGCCTCCAGGGCCAGCGTCTCCTCCACGCGGGCAAGATGCTCGTGCATGCGCCGCTCGATGATGCGTTCGTTTTCTCCGGTGACCACGCGGACCCCTACCACCCCCACGGCCACCATCGAGACGATGCCGACCACGAGGAAGGCGTTGAGCATCTTGTTTCGGAACCGCACGCGGGGAGCGGGGAGCCGTCCCTGCCCGTACCGCACGGAAAGCCCGAGAAGATACACCACGAGCCCGACACAGAGGCCGGCTACTGTGAGGCGAAGCAGGTAGTAGAGGTGATCGAAGGCAAGAATGGCTGGAATGCGCACCGCTACGGTGGACGAGGCCTCCCCGCCGCTGCCCGGCGCAAATCGATGATAGTACGTCAGGTACTGACGCCCCCGCACAGCCTCCCGGCGCCACAGGGTCGATTGCCCGTCGAGGGCGTTGCGCTCGGCGGATCGGAGGCGCGTTCGCCCAAAATTTCGATTGACGCTACGGACGAGCGTCCCGTTTCGAAATTCAGCCAGATCGAGGTTTGCGTAGAGCTCCCCAAACGAACCGCCGGGCAGGAGCACGCGGGAGACCCCGAAGCCCGTGCCGGGGAACAGCGATTGCGGCTCAATCCGGAGCATGACCCAGGCCTCCACCGAATCCGCGTCCGGCGGAAGGCCGAGGAGGCCGGCGTACTGAAAACGACTTTTCTCGGAGGGCCGTACCGTGGCCTCTCGGGGAAGTTGTTTGACCACCGAACCCGGGCTCCGGTCGTAGACGGGTCGGAGGGCCGCAAAGGCGTTCCGAGCGGCCCGGTCGGACAGTTTTCCCCGCACTCGACCATTGGGGGTGTACTGGCGGCGCACCGTCCCGTCGCTCCGAAGCACGCTGAGCCGAACCTCGTACGTCGCAAGGGACGCCAGCAAGGACTGCCGTACGAGCTGCGTAGCGACCGAGTCGAGCCGGGCGTTGGACTCCGGAGCGCTGGCTCGGAGCGGCGGGGCAAGCGCCTCCGACGCGGAGCGGAGCACCTGACGCATGGAATAGAGAACGCGGGGATCTTCCCCCTGCTCGAACGACAGGGCCGCGTTGACCATGTGCTCCTGTCGTTTCGCGTCCATGCCGGCGTAGAGCAATGGATAAAGCAGTACGGTCACCGCAAAGAGACCGCCCATCAGTCCCCGGAGCGTCAACACCTCGCCGCCGTCGCGCGTCCCGACGAGCCCGTAGGTCGCTATCCCGCCCACGCCCCCGAGGATTCCCAGCATGTACGGCGGCGAGACGATGGTCTGCACGTCCGTCCCGAGATACAGCGCACTGATCCCGACCCCAAACAGCGCCGTGCCGAGCACGAGCCCGATGCCCCGGGGCCATCGGAGCGGACGATGGTGGAGAAGGCGACGGAGCGCCACCCACGCCCCCCCCATCCCCCCCAGGACTGCGGCGGTCACCAGCAGAAAGAGCCCGCACAAGACCCCAAGGACGAGCGGCTCGGGAAGCAGCCCAGTGCGGGAGAAGAAGTCGAGCGTGCTATCGAGCACGGCCCGCCGCACTACGAAGGCGAGGGCCACGATGCCCCCCAGGCTCCCCACCACGAGTCCGACGAGGGTCCCCAGAAAGGAGACAGCCCCCGGATCTTGGGGCGAGTACGTGCGGAGGGCCTTCGGGAGCTCACTCAGCGCGTCGACCCGGGGCCGATAATGGCGGGCCAGATACACCAGGCCCACGGCGAGCCCCCCCGCCCACAGTCCCGTGAGGAGAAGATCCCCAATCGACCGAAAGACCCCCCCTCCGATGGTCGACGCCAAGTACGTTGGATCAAAGAGCGGGGCCAGTCCGGTGCTGGGAACGGCCCACCGGGCCGGCACGTCGAACTCGAGCATCGCGTAGCGGGCACCGACGGCAAGAACGGTCACAACGGCGAGGCGGGCCGCCGCTGCTCTCCGGGCTTCCCAGTGCCGCCGAAGGCCCTCCCGCCGGGCGAGGCGCAGGTACCAGGCCGCGACGAGAGCGAGCCCCCAGCCGACCAGACCGACGATCCAGGCCACGAGGAGATCGGTGTAGAAGGAGGCCGTGCGTTCGACCAGACGATCTGGAGAGGGGGGATCGACGGATCCGTATCCGAGCACCGTGCCCCCGACGCCTAAGAGCGCACGGTGTGGCGTGCTGGGAG
Organism: uncultured Salinivenus sp.; assembly: GCA_964564875.1. Classification (GTDB taxonomy): domain Bacteria; phylum Bacteroidota; class Rhodothermia; order Rhodothermales; family Salinibacteraceae; genus Salinibacter. The sequence goes on along the minus strand of CAZMDV010000081.1, from coordinate 4,055 downwards.
GGGACGGGGTCCAGAACACTCGCACCCGCTCCCCGGTCTTCCGCGTCCACCGGTCTTCCAGACTCATCGCCTGCACGTACTGATTCTGGACCGGGGCCCGATACCGAACGACCCGGACGACCCGGACGGCCCCAAGCACGTCTCCCCCACGCTCAACGGGCACCCAGGCCGCAAGGGCCCATCGTCCCTTCCCGTCCTCGACGACGGTCATTTGGGGCTCCCGAGGAGGGCTCGTCCCCACCTGCGCGCTGTCAAGGGGCATTCGCGGCCCGGTCCACGCCAGGACGCGCCCGCCCGGCGCGTACACCTCGACAGTTGTGCGGGTGGGGATCGCAAGGCCGGCGACGTGCTGGGTGAGTCGGGGCGAGCGTTCTCGCTGCTTGCGCCACGCCTCAAGTCCCTGCACAATGCTCGAATCAGCGGCAAGGCCCTGGGCGCGTCCGTGGAGCCTCTCTCGGAGGGTCGTGAATTGATCCTCGATCGTGGTGAGCGCCGCCTCAACGACCGTCTCCTGCCGGGACTCCACGTTGGCCTCGACGCCCCGAACGGCGTAGGTGCGAGCCCCCATTGTCGCGAAGAGGGCCACGACGAGCCCGGCGCCCATCCCCCACGCCCACGGGCGCTGTCGCAGTATACGAAGCAGGCGGTCCATCGCGCGCACAGATGAAGGCAGGTCCTCGGCGGAAGCGGGGAAGCTGGTTCTAGTGCCCCTTCAACGAGCAGCCGCCCGGTGCAGCGTCTCTCTTCGTGCCTCCCAGGGAGGCGTCTTCAATTGGACGCCCCTTCGATTCGGACCTCCCGGAGGTGCCAGGGGACTTCCCGGTCGGACCGATCGAGCCGAACGTAGACCTGAAGACGCCGCTCGACCCGGGCCTGCTCGTACTCTCCCCGTACGAAGCAACTCGTGGCGGTTTCCATCACGTCTCCGACCATGAAGCGACGCGGCGCGTGGCTCCGGAAGAATTCCCGCAAGACGTACAGCGCCTGCGCGCTGCTGTAGAACGTGCGCGTCCCGAAGAGACTGATCTCCACCCGATCGGCCGAGGGCTGGAGGAGGCGGCTAGCGTCTCCCTCCGAGAAGGCCACTGCCACCCGTCTGGCGACCGCGGACCTTCCCCCGTCCGTCGAGTCCGCCGCGTGCGTGACCGTGTCCGGCACCTGTCCCCAAACGATGGACGGAAAGGCCCCCATCCCAAGCATCAGGAGTACCAACGACAATCGCGGATGGGGCATCTCGGCAACGAACCAACCGACAGAGAAGGATGAAACGACTGGTGCTCTATGCCCACAAAAAACGGGCCGCTTTCACTCTGCGAGGCTGCGGGCCGACCTGTCCTTTCGAATCGTCCGACGCCCCACACATCAGCGTCCACCGCACCGATCAACCTGTCAATCGCACGTTCCGTCTGGCCCCCCTACACGAGCCGGTGAGGCACGCTTTCGGCATCGTCCAGAAACGCCTTGATCGAGGCCACACACATCTGTGCCATCCGCATGCGGGCGTCGGTTGTTGCGCTGCCCAGGTGGGGAGCAAGCACAACACGGTCTTGTTCCAGGAGGCCCGGATGCACGTCGGGCTCCTCCTCGAACACGTCCAGTCCGGCCCCGGCAATGTCGTCGTCCGCCAGCGCCTCCACGAGCGCGTCCTCGTCGACGATGGGGCCGCGGGCCGTATTGACGAGCAGCGCCGACGACTTCATCGTGTCGAGGGCCGCAGCGTCGATCAGGTGGTGACTGTCCTCGTTGTGGGGACAGTTCAGCGAGACGACGTCGCTCGTCTCGAGCAGCTCGTCGAGCCCCACGTAGCGGGCACTGGCTTGCCGCTCGACGGTGGGGTTGGCCGGGGTGCGGTTGTGGTACACCACGTCCATTCCGAAGCCCAGGGCGCGCCGGGCCACCGCTCCCCCAATCCGACCAAGCCCGACGATGCCCAACCTCTTGCGGGCCAGTTCTGTGCCCAGCAGGAGCGTTGTTTCCCAGCGCTCAAAGCGGCCGTCGCGCATGTACTGGTCCGCCGCGGGGATGTGCCGCGCCGTGGCCAGCAGCAACGCCCACGTCATGTCGGCGGTCGCGTCGGTCAGTACGCCAGGCGTGTGTGTGACGACCACGTCGTGGGCCTCCGCGGCGTCCAGATCAATGTTGTCCACGCCCACGGCGTACTGCGCGACCATCTGGAGGGCCGATCGCTCGTTGAACAGTCGCTCCGTCACTGGATCGGCGAGGACCGAGAGAAGCACATCGGCCCCGGCGGTCAGGGCAATGAGCTCATCTACGGAGCGCGTGCTTCCGGCCGGCGGATCGCAGACGGTCACGGTGTGCGCCTCGCGCAATCCGGAAAGCCCATCTTCAATGAGGGGACGAGTCGCGACGATGTGGGCCATCGGAGGGGGGCTAGTCGGAGGGGGTGCTGGTGAGAGGACAGTCGTCGATTCAGGCGGCCGCCCACGAAGCTACAAACCGAAAGGCATTTCGTCCAACTACGGCAACTACGGTTGGACGGAGGGATGGGTGGAAGGATGGAAGTGAAGGGCAACGGAGGCGGCGTACGAACCCTGCCTCACATCCCCCTCTCCTTCCGAACGTCTACAAACATCCCCCCTTCCGCACTTCCACACCTCCATCCTTCAATCGAGGTCCACCTTCGTTACTCCGGCGCCGCCCTCCTCAATCGGCGCCTTTCGGTAGTCCACGACGTCGGGCCGGTCGGCAAGCATCTCGTGGAGGGCGGTCCGCAGCGCGCCGGTCCCCTTTCCGTGGAGGACCTCGACGGTATCGAGTTCGGCCGCCACGGCGTCGTCGAGGAAGTGCTGGACGCGTTGTCGGGCCTCGTCCACCCGCTCGCCCCGCACGTCGATCGAGGGGCTGGCCTCCAGAGCCGTCATCTCGGCGTCACCGCCGGTCTGTTCCTCGGGCTCGCGGTCAGGGCCGTCGACCCGGGTCAGGCGGCCGAGGGGAACGTGCATATGCATCGAGCCCATGACGACGCGGGCCTCCCCGTCCTCGACCTCTTGCACTTCGACGGCCGTGGAGCCGTCGTCGACCACCACTTGGTCGCCCTCCTCGATCGGTTCGGACGGGGTCGCGTGGGAATCTTCGTCCTCCCCAGCCGTGGAGTCTTCCGCCGCGCCCGACTCGGCCTCTTCACGCCGGTCGTGGAGGTCCTCCTTGTATTCTTCGAGGCGCTGGCGGGCCTGCTTCGTCGCCTCCGATTCGGCCTGGGCCTCTTTGATTTCCCGAATCGTGTTCTCAATTCGCGCATTGGCCTCCTCCACGATGCGCTCGGCCTCTTCCAGCGCCTGTTGGCGGAACTCATCCCGCTGGGCCTCCAGCTTCTGCACCTTCTCCTCGTAGCGCTGCTGGTCCGTCTCGGCCTTCTCTCGGGCCTTCCTGGCCTCGTCGAGCTCCTCCTCAAGCTGCTGGGTGCGCTTTTCGAAGGTCGAGATGAGGTTCTCCATCGCCGTCTTCTGCGTCCCCGCCAGCTCGCGGGCCCGCTCCAGCAGATCGTCCTCCAAGCCCATGCGCCGCGCAATCTCGAAGGCGTATGACGATCCGGGCACGCCCTCCTGGTATTGGTAGGTGGGGCGAAGGGTCTCCTGGTCGAACTCCATCGACCCGTTCTCGACGCCCTCCCTCTCGTGGGCGTACACCTTGAGCGTGCCGTGGTGTGTGGTGGCGATGGTGCGCGCCCCCGCATCCGTCAGCCGTTCGAGCACGGCCTGTCCCAGCGCGGCCCCCTCGTCCGGATCCGTGCCGGTGCCGGCCTCGTCGATCAGGACGAGCGAGTTGTCGCCCGCCACCTCTAGCATGTGGCGGAGATTGGAGACGTGGGAGCTAAAGGTGGAGAGGTCGTCCTCGATCGACTGCTCGTCGCCGATGTCGGCCACGATCTGGTCGAACAGCGGAAACGAGGAATGGGGCGCGACCGGAATGGGGAGGCCGTAGGCGAGCATGAGCGAGAAGAGCCCTACGGTCTTCATCGCCACCGTCTTGCCCCCCGCGTTCGGTCCCGTGATCACGAGCGTGCGAAAGTCCTCACCGAGCTCAAGGTCGAGCGG
>CAZMDV010000080.1:0-9501 GCA_964564875.1 uncultured Salinivenus sp. | reverse complement strand
ACGTGGAGTACTACGCCGAGACGATGGGCTTCTACAACATGCTCCACTTCACCGATCAGGACATCTCGACCGAATACTCGGCCCTGATGTCGAAGGTGATGGCCAACGGCGACGAGAAGATCAAATTCCCGATCAACGAGCCGGCTGAGGGTAAGAAGAAGAGCCAGATCGAGGAGTACCTTGAGTTCTATCGGGGTGCTGGCGTTCAACACGTGGCCCTGGGGACGAATGACATCATCGACGCTGTTCGGGAGCTTCGGCGCCGGGGCGTCGAGTTCCTCCACGTGCCGGACACGTACTACGACCGGGAGGTACTCGCCGAGCGCGTGGGCACCATCAACGAGTCCATTGACGCCCTTGAGGAACTCGGCATTCTCGTGGATCGGGACCCAGATGGCTACCTCCTCCAGATCTTTACTAAGCCGCTCCAGGACCGGCCCACGGTCTTCTTCGAGATCATCCAGAGGGAAGGAGCCCGCTCGTTTGGGGCCGGGAACTTCAAAGCCCTCTTCAAGGCCATCGAGCAGGAGCAGGAACGCCGCGGCAATCTGTAGCCCCCCTCTGGGCACCCTCTCGGCGGTATGGGATCCGGCGTTCCGGGGCGTCGGTTCGGTTCGAGCCGTGGACGCGCGGGTTCTGTCTCGGACGGAGTCTTCTCGAAAAACTGTCGTCTCCTTCAGGGTCGGGGCGGACGAGCGACCGCTAGCCGGACCCCTACGGTAGGAGCAACATCTGCCTGGGGATTAGCCCGTGCACGCCCCGGATCTAACCCCGACTTCTGCCCGTCCCCAATGGTGCACTGAGGCCGCTCCTGGCGAAAGGTCTCTGAGCGCCGCGAAGCCGCTCCTCTGTAAATTTTCCCAGGATGGAGGTCGTGGGCTTGCGTTCCGAATGGCTGTAATCTACGTTGTGCTAGCGTCGGCTAAATAACCCCCACCGGCGCCGCTTCTCTGTCGCCGCCAACGCACGGTTTTTCCCGCATCTATGGTTCCGTCCGCCTCCGATGCTTGGCGCGCTGCCCTTGGTGATCTTCGCGAGACCCTTCCGGAGCGAACGGTTCAGAACTGGCTCGATCCCATCCAGCCCCTCGGCCTCGATGTCGACGAGGGCGCGCCCACCCTCACCCTGCAGGTGCCCACGCCCTTCGGGGTGCAATACCTGCGCAGCCGGTTTCAGCGCTCCATCCGCCAGGCCGTGACTGATGCCGTTGGCGAACCGACGGACGTGACCTACCAGGTCGCGCCCGAGGAGGAGCGCCCCGACGAGATTACGACCGACTCGGGGTCGTCCGCCCAGGAGGCCGACGACACGACTTCGTCTCCTTCCCCAGGTCGGCCCTCCTCGGCTCCCGCTTCGTCCCCGACGACCGAGGCCCCAAGCGGACGTTCCTCGGAGCAGCCGGCTCCGTCTGGATCGGTCGACCATTCCGCACCGACGGGCGAGGGTGTCGCCAATCGCTCCTCGCACTCCCAGCCGTCGTCCTCGGGGAGCGCCGCCCCCTCCTCTTCTGCGCATTCGTCTTCCCCCACGGCTTCCTCCACCGACGTCGCGAACGAGGCCGTGCCGCGATCACAGAGGGAGGCGTCCGATGACGCGTCCACGTACCCACAGGAGGAGGCCGGCTCTGCCGCCGAGCGCTCAGCCCTCTACGAGCAGGCCAAGCAGCACCTGCGGTCCGAGTACACGTTCGACGAGTTCGTTGAAGGGGACGGCAACCGACTCGCCCGCAGTGCGGCGTTCGCCGTGGCCCAGGAGCCCGGGAGCACCAACTACAATCCGCTTCTTGTGTACGGCGGCGTAGGCCTCGGCAAGACGCACCTCGCCCAGGCCGTGGCCAACTACGCCTTGGAGCATAGCACCGCTGAGCACGTGCTCTACGTGTCGAGCGATCGCTTCACGAGCCAGTTCGTGCAGTCGGTCCGCGAGAACCGGATCGCCGCGTTTTCGAGCTACTACCGCCAGGCCGACCTGCTCATCGTCGACGACGTTCAGTTCTTCGGCGAGAAGGAAAAGACCCAGGAAGAATTCTTCCACATCTTCAATGACCTACACCAGAACGGCAAGCAGATCTTCCTCTGTGCCGACCGTCCCCCCGCAAAGATTCCGGGCATCGAGGAACGGCTCCTCTCCCGCTTCCAGTGGGGCCTGAGCGCCGACATCCAGCGCCCCGACCTGGAAACCCGGATCGCCATCCTGCAACGCAAGGCCGCCCGGCAAGACATCGCCGTGTCGCCAGACGTGCTGGAGCTCATTGCCCAGCGCATCGACTCGAACGTACGTCAGCTCGAAGGCGCACTCACCCGGCTCACGGCCCTCGTTCAGCTCGACGACCGCAAGAAGCTGAACCTGGAGACGACCCGCCGCTTTCTGCGCGAGCACACCGACGAGGAGCCGGCCTCCCTCGACGCAGGCGACATCATCGAGCAGGTGGCCGACTACTTCCGCCTCGAGAAGGGCGATCTACTGTCCCGGTCGCGGAAACAGTCGGTGGCGAAAGCCCGCCAGATCGCCATGTACCTCTGCCGCGAACTGACGGAGGAGTCCTACGCCCACATCGGCTCTCGCTTTGGGGGCCGTGACCATTCGACCGTCATCCACGCCTACCGGAAGATCGACGAGGCCCTGGAGTCGGAGCCTGATCTTCAGGACGATGTCTCGTCCCTAAAATCGAAACTGAACAACCGGTCGCTGTCCTCGAGCCTGTAGTGCCTCTTCGTCCTGGGCCATGTTTACCCTCGACACGCGCTCTGTTCACGCCGGGGAGCCCGACCCGCGCATCGAGGGCGCCGTCACGCTCCCCATCTTCCAGTCGGCCACCTACACGCACGACGATCCGGAGGCCCCGCCCCGGTACGTCCGCTACAACAACACGCCGAACCACGAGGCGCTCCACGACAAGCTCGCGGCCCTCACGCAAACCGAGAGTGCCCTCGTCACGGCGAGTGGCATGGCCGCCATTTCCGCGACGCTCCTGAGTCTTCTCGACGCGGGGGATCACCTCGTGGCGCCGCGCAGCCTCTACGGCGGCACGCTGGATCTCTTCGACGATCTGCTCCCTCGGTTCGACATTGGGCACACACTGGTCACGGAGGATGCTCCGGAGGCATGGTCCGCGGCCGTCCAGCCGAACACCGAGGTGCTCTACGCCGAGTCGATCGCGAATCCCCTTCTGGAGGTGCCCAACCTGGCGGCAATGGTGGACTTTGCCCGGGCCCACGACCTCGTGGCCGTCATCGACAGCACCTTTGCCTCGCCGGTCAACCTCCGCCCGGCCGAGCTGGGGTTTGACGTCGTGCTCCACTCCGGCACCAAGTACCTGGGGGGTCACTCCGACCTCGCGGCGGGCGTGGTGGCGGGACCGTCGAAGATGCTGGATCGGGTGCGCCACACGACGAAGCTGCTCGGCGGCATGCTCGACCCGCACGCCTGCTTCCTGCTCCACCGCAGCCTGAAGACCCTCGGCGTGCGGGTACGACAGCAGAATGAGACCGCCCACGCCGTCGCCAAGGCCCTGGCGGCGCACGACGCCGTGGATCGGGTGCGCTACCCCGGCCTCCCCTCCCACCCCGATCACGACCACGCCCAGGCCTTCCTCGACGGCTTCGGCGGCATTGTGAGCTTCGGTCTCGGGCCGGGGGCTGACGTCGACGCGTTCTTCGAGATGCTTTCCCTTCCCATCCGGGCCCCCAGCCTCGGCGGGGTCGAGACGCTGATTACGCAGCCCATCCACACGTCGCACAAAAACGTAGACCCGGCGGTCCGCGAAGAGCTCGGCATCACCGAACGGTTTGTCCGCCTCTCCGTCGGTCTCGAAGGCACAGAGGATCTCGTCGAGGATCTCACGGCGGCTCTCGACGCCAGTCTCGATTCGTGATCCCTCGCGATCTCCTTGCGCGGCGCGCCTTCTATACCCACGCAACAAGAGACTCTAGTCCGCCAAAGAGCTCCCATGACTCGTGCGCTCATGACCGTTGCCCCGAGAAGCAGATGCGGCCCTGCACGCTTCCTGCAGCGACTTCTCGTCTGTGTGGTGTGCCTCCCCCTTGTTGCCGCGACCGCCACGGCCCAGGTGCCCGGCGCGCCCGACCGAACGCGCGGCGAGGGGCCGTACGACCGGCTCGTCATTCGGGGCGCCACCCTTATCGACGGCACCGGCGCTCCTGCCCGCGGTCCCGTCGATATCGTCATCGAAGAGGACCGGATCACGACGATCCAGCCTGTTGGGGCCCCCGGCGGCCCGATGAACGAAGACGCGCGGCCCGACGGCGGAGATCGGAGAATCGATGCGTCCGGCATGTACGTGCTGCCCGGCTTCGTGGACATGCACACCCATCTGGGCGGCGAAGCGCAGGGGACGCCCGCCGAGTACGTGCTCAAGCTGTGGATGGCCCACGGCGTGACGACGGCTCGTGAGGTGGCCGCTGGCAACGGCCTCGACTGGACCCTCCGGCACCGTGAGCGCAGCGCCGTGAACGAAATTACGGCCCCGCGCCTGGCGGTCTATCCGGCGCTCGGCACCGGGCGCGACGATCCGATTACGACGCCGGCGCAGGCCCGCACCTGGGTACAAAGCGTGGCGGACAAAGGGGCCGACGGCATCAAATTCTTCGAGGCCCCGCCCGACGTGCTGAAGGCCGCAATCCAGGCGGCGCAGAAGCAGGGCCTCCGTACGGCCATGCACCACGCTCAGCCGGGCACCCCGCAGTACGACGTGCTGGACACGGCCACCTGGGGCCTCACCACCGGCGAACATTTCTACGGCTACCCCGAGGCGCTCTACACGGAGCAGTCCATCCAGGACTACCCGGCCGACTACAACTATCAGGACGAGGAGGACCGCTTCGCCTACGCCGGGCGCATGTGGCAGCAAGCCGCCACGCCTGGAAGCGACCGCTGGAACGTAGTGCTCGACTCCCTCCGCACGCTCGACTTTACGATGGTGCCCACGTTCGGCATCTACGAGGCGAATCGCGACCTGATGCGAGGGCGCCGCGCCGAGTGGCACGACACCTACACGATTCCGTCCCTCTGGGATTTCTTCCACCCAAGCTTCGAGAACCACGGCTCCTACCACTACTTCTGGTCGACCGCCGATGAGGCGGCGTGGGACACGCACTACGACCGCTGGATGCAGTTCGTCAACGAATACAAAAACCGGGGCGGGCGCGTCGGCGTGGGCAGCGACTCGGGCTACATCTTTAAGCTCTACGGCTTCGGATACGTGCGGGAGATGGAGCTGCTGCAGGAGACCGGGTTCCATCCGCTGGAGGTAATTCGCTCCGCGACCCTGGAGGGCGCACAGGCGGTAGGCCGAGCCGACGAGATCGGCTCCGTAGAGGTGGGCAAGCAGGCCGACCTCGTCTTGATCGACGAAAACCCGCTGGCCAATCTCAAAGTGCTCTACGGCACGGGCGCACTCCGCTTCGACAAGGATACCCGGGAGCTGGAGCGGGTCGGCGGTGTCGACTACACGATCAAGGACGGAATCGTCTACGACGCCGAGCGACTCCTGCAGGACGTGGAGGAGATGGTGCGCGCCGCAAAAAAAGAAGCGGGCATGGCCCCGGACGCGGCCCTGGAGTTGACGGAGTGACGCGACCAGATTCAGACAGCGTCTCTACGCGTTCTTGCCGAATCCGAGAACAGGGTTCGGGTATGGATACACGGAGGAAGTGTGGACGTATGGAGGCGGAACCCGCACGCGAAGGCCCTCAGTGCCCGTCCACACTTCCACTCTCCCATGCCTCCACACCCAGCGGAGCATGCGAGGTTGGGATTAGAGGTGCGTCCGGAAGAACGCTGTCGTCCGATCCCAGACGGCCTCCAAAGACTCTGGAACCGTGCCGTCGAACGGATGGGCGCCTCCGAACGTGTGCCCACCACCCTCGGCCGCCATCAGCTCGGCACTCTCGGTCGCCCCCGCCAGTGTCCCTGCCGCGTCGAAATCCACCGACTCGTCGTCGCGGGCGTGCACCACGAGCCATGGCACGTCGATGCGCGCCGCAGCCCCCGGCACGTCGAGCTCATCGCGGTGCGCCATTGCGTCATCGTAGAGCACCTTGTTGAGTCGCATGACCTGCCCGGTGCGGCTATTGAGGATCTCGGTGTAGCCCTGCGTCTCCCAGTCCTCAATCTGCTCGTCGCTGAACCGATCGACGAAGGTGGCGACGGAGGACCACGTCACCAGGGCGTCCACCCGATCATCGCGGTCCGCCTGCAGGATCACGGTGCCGCCGCCCCGCGAGTGGCCCAGCAGGCCGATGCGATTCGGATTCGCGGGCGCCTCTGGGAGCCGTCCCTCGTCGACCGCGTCGAGGACGGCCTGCAGGTCATCGAGCTCGCGGGTGAAGGTGTTGTCCGCGAACTTGTCGAGCTCCGTAAACTCCATCGGCGCATCCCGATGGACGCCGTTGTAGGAGAAGTTCATGTGGACCGAGACAAATCCGGTCCGGGCGAGATGCCGCCCCCACTCCGGATACGGCCCCCAGTCCTTGAAGCCTTTGAATCCGTGGCAGAAGACGACGACGGGCCTGGGTCCCTCGTCTTCGACGAACCGGATGTCGCAGTCGACCGCGTCGCCCCGGGCGTTGTCGACGACAAACGAAATTTCGCGGACAGACGAGGTCATGACGAGTTGGATCGGTGGGCAACGGCGACCGGACGGGCCTGGCGAGGGCGTAGAAATCTATGCCTCTGCGCTTCGCGTAGATCACGCGTCAGGCCGTCATGTATTCTGCTCTACCCGGACTCCGGAATCACCTGGATGTCGAGCGTGGCGGTGAGGTCGTGCCCCAGGTCGATGGTCGCGGTGTAGGCACCGACGAACCGAATGTCCTCGTCGAGCTCAATGTCGCGCCGGTCGATGTCGAAGCCGCGGTTGGAGAGCTCGACCGCAATCTGCTGGGTCGTCACGGTGCCGAAGATGCGGTTGTCCTCGCCTACCTTCGCCGTGAAGACGACCTGCATGTCTTCAAGCTCGTCCTTCAGCCGCTCGGCCTGTTCCTTCTTCGCGGCCTGCTTGCGGGTCTGCTGGCGCTGCTCGTCGCGGAGTTGGCGCACGGCCCCGTCGGTGGCCACGCGGGCGAGGCCCTGTGGAATGAGATAGTTGCGGCCGTAGCCGTCGGCCACCTCGTGGATGTCCCCCTTTTCGCCGAGGTGCTCCACGTCGTCAAGAAGAATAATCTGCATGATGCAATCGGGTCCAATCGGTCGGGAATGGTGGAGACAGTTCGTCCGGAGTCGGTTACCGGATCGACTCGGACACGTAAGGCAGCAGGGCAAGATGGCGGGCGCGCTTGATCGCCGTCGTAATCTGGCGCTGCACGCGGGCCGGCACGCCCGTCACGCGACGGGGCAGAATCTTGCCCTGATTGTTGATGAACTGCTCCAGAAACTCGGTGTCCTTGTAGTCAACGTATTCGATGTGCTCGTAATCGACGTCGTTCTGGTCAGCCATGGGTCATCGTAGACTCAAGTTCGAGAGACTCGGAGAGTGTACTGGGGGAATGCGTCGCAACGCTATTCGCCATCGTTGGCCTCCTCTGCCTCCTCCTCAGCGGCTTCCTCCTCCGCACGGCGCTGCTTCCGGTTCTCGTAGTGCCGCTGCATTTTCGCGTCCATGCGAAGGGTGAGGTAGCGCAGCACGTCGTCATTAATTTCCAGCTCGCGTTCGAGCCGCTGAATGAGCTCGCCCGGTGCCTGGAAATACATGTTCACGTAGTAGCCGCTGCGCTTGCGGTCGATCTCATAGGCGAGGCGCTGATTGCCCCATTCGTCGACCTCCAGCACGTCGCCGCCGTTGCTCTCGATGAGGTGATTCACCTTACGGACGATGTCGTCCACCTGGTTTTGCTTGACGACCCCACTGATGACGTATGTGAGCTCGTACTGATACTTCTGTGCCATGTCGCGTGTGGGTCCCTATGGAATGAATGTTGATCATGCCCCTCGTAGAACACCGACGAGCCTGCGCTCGACTGCCGCCGGCGTGCGGAGGAGCAGGGATAAAACTCCAGTCTGTACGTACGACCGCGCTCCTACGAGGTCGCAGGAAGGCCTTGAAAACGGAGTGAGGAATGTAGGGCCGCGGGTATCAACGCTCCGGCAGGCAGGACGGGAGATCCCGAGAGATTCTACATACCGAGGAGCAGAGAGCGTATTGCGGGATGCGTGTTGCGTGACTCACTGACCGAGGAATACGCAATACGAAATACTCTACAGATTCGCCAGCTTCTCAGCGTGCTCCTCGGCACGGAGGGCGTCGATGATGGGGTCGAGTTCGCCGTCCATGATGGTCTGGAGCGAGTGGTTCTTCTGGTCGCCCTCCAGCCGGTGATCCGTCACTCGGTCCTGGGGAAAATTGTAGGTCCGGATCTTGGCCGACCGGTCACCACTCCCCACCATGGAGCGCCGGGCTTCCTCCCGTTCCTCCCGCTGCTCCTGCATCTTTTTTTCGTACACCCGCGAGCGGAGGACGCGCATTGCCTTCGAGCGATTTTTGTGCTGGCTCTTCTCGTCCTGACACGACACCTCGACGCCCGACGGGGCGTGCTTGATGCGCACCGCCGAGTCGGTGGTGTTCACGGACTGCCCGCCGGGACCAGTGGCCTTGAACGTCTCGATCGTGAGGTCACTCGGGTTAATGTCCACGTCAACCTCCTCGGCCTCCGGCAGCACCGCCACCGTGGCGGCAGAGGTGTGGATGCGGCCGCTCGACTCGGTTTCGGGCACGCGCTGCACGCGGTGCACGCCGGCCTCGTACTTGAGCGTACCGAACACGTCGTCCCCCTTTACCGAGAAGATGACTTCCCGAAAACCCCCCTGTGTGCCGGGCGACGCATCGATGAGCTCGTAGGCCCAATCCTGCTGCTTCACGTACTGGATGTAGAGACGAAACAGATCGCCCGCGAAGAGTGCCGCCTCGTCGCCGCCCGCCCCGGCCCGAATCTCCACGATCGCGTTTTTCTCGTCCTCCGGGTCCGTCGGGATCAGCTTCTGCCTGAGGTCTTCCTCCACGGCCGGCAGTCGTTCCTCAACCTGGTCGAGCTCCGACTGCGCAAGATCCTCCATCTCCCCACTTTCCATCCGAATCATCTCTTCGAGTTCTTCGCGCTCCTCCAGCAGCCGCTCGTAGCGGTCAATGGCCTCCACGACCTCTTCGAGCCGGCTGTGCTCCCGGCCGAGCTCCCGCATGCGGTCCGGGTCGTTGGCCACTTCCGGATCCGCCATGAGGCTCTCGACCTCCTCAAAGCGGCGCTTCACCTTGTCCAACTTCTCCATTTCAATCATGCGCACCAGGGACCACGTGGGAGAGACATCACAGCTGTGTGGAACGAGTCTCCCCCCCACAGGTTCGCCCGGGACGGTTCCCGCTCCCGCAACATCAATCGATCATGCCCCGTCCGGCGTGGAAATCGGGACGGGCCCAATGAACGCAGGGCCGACCAGCGGGCCGGCCCTGCGCCCATCGTTTCGGAGCGGGGGAATCGAGGGCTCAGGAAG
>CAZMDV010000079.1:0-9802 GCA_964564875.1 uncultured Salinivenus sp. | reverse complement strand
CATTCTGAGAAGCGACGAGGTGCCTTAGGGCCCTAGGCGTAGAAGACGTGCTTCCCAGCGTGCATCTCTCCGATGAGCAGATGGGAGTAAACTGCTCCTTTTTGGATTTATCTTTCTCGCTAGGATTGACCGGTCATCGAGACCGGTCAATCCGCAAGATTCATCCCCGCGCTTCCGCACGGGGCATTTTCTGGTAACCTCGTAAAAATTTCAGGATCCGGTCCCGCCCCTCGGCCACGCCCTCCGACAATCTCGGCCACCCCCTCGTCGTTGGTCAGCACTTTCTCGACCGCGTCCTTGCTCATGCCGAGGCTTACGCTGGTACCGATGCCCGACACCCCGGGGATCGTCACCTGACCGGGCGCGGTTGGGGTCGAAGAACGTCGTCTACGCGTCAGATTGTAGGCAGAGGTTCAACTGGGAAGGAATATTCGGAAGGGAAATCGGTCATCGGAGTCTCCAAGCGTGCGAGAGTCAAATTCGGAAGCCCAGTGAGACTCCCAGCTTTTGAGATGGTTCTTCAGTCACGGGGACACGTGTTCACGTGGATCTTCATCAACTCGCTCGGCCACTCCAACGGCGCCTTCGTGGGGCCCTGTCACGGCCAACACGCGCAGGCGATCCCCTTCAACCTTCGCCCGCCACTCCTCGGCCTCCTCGTCGGCAGCCCCCTCATCTTTGAGGAGAATTGTCGGCCCGCGAGTCTCAAGAATCGGGTGGCGCGCAACGTGCTGCCCATGCTCTTCCATCTTGATGACGTCCCAGCTGTCCCGACTCGCGTCGTAGTAGGTCGGCACCGACGGAGCCGCGCCGTCGTAGCGCCGGACGCGCCAGTGGCCAACCCAGTCCAAGCGGTCCTCATCAGGATCGTTCGGGGCGGAGGAATTCGCGTCAGCGCTCTCGTGCTCGGAAGAAGAGTCTGTCATGGAACGACGAATGGGTTGAAGACGAACCGTTTGTGAGCGTGCGGGGGGTGGGACAAGACGCACCTATGTCCACCGATTGCCAGATGCCGGGGATTAGCGTGCAGGGGCCTGAATGCCGGGGTAGCTCAGTGCGTCAACGAGGGTTTGCCTCTCCTCACCGGCCCCATTTGAACCACGACGCAGCCCTCGGTTCCTCACCGCGTCAGCCGCTCGATGGTCTTCTCGTACTGCGGATGGGCTTGCGCGAGCAGCGCGCAGTCCGCCAGTTCGAAGTCGGAAAACTCAAAGGCGGGGGCGGTGGTGCAGCCGGCGAGGCCGTAGCCGTCGTCGGCGTCCACGGTGGCCCCGAACCACGTGCCCGCCGGGACGACGATGTGGAGCTTTTGGCCGTCCGTCACGGTCCGGCCCAGGGTCTCTGTTCGGTAGTCTTCGTCTGGTCCAATCTGATGCAGCGTGATGGGGGCGCCGGCGTAGAAGTGCCACACCTCGTCCTGCTGGATGCGGTGCAGGGCCGAAAACGAATCGGCGGGCAGGAGGAAGTAGATGAAGGCCGCCACGTCTCGCGGTCCGTCAAAGCGCTCGGGCAATGCCGATTCTGGGAGAGACTCGTCGGTGCGGTACGTTTCACGATAGTAGCCGCCTTCAGGGTGGTGCTCCAGGTGGAGGTGGTCGATCCAGTCCTGGGCGGTGTCGGGCATGGGTGTGTTGACGCGTGAGGCGTGATGCATGAGGGCAGTTGCCTTCCACAAATTACGCGTTCCGAATCACGTTTCCCGTCCCAGCGCCGCCGCGATGTGCCGGGCCGTTTCCACGAACGGACGAAACGTGCACCCGAGCTCGCGGCGGGCGCGGCTGTTGTCGTACCGGTAGGTGTGGGCGGCCGTGTGGGCCGTCGAGCGTGTGAGGAACGGACGCGTCCGGGTAAGGGTGGCGAATCCTTCGGCCAGTACGCCTCCCACCCGGAGAAGAAAAGGGGGGATGGTGTGGCGCGGCGGCTCCACGCCGAAGGCTTCTGCGAGCATGCCGGTGAGGGCTTTCCAAGACAGGTTCTCGCTTCCCAGAAAATAGCGGCGGCCCGTCTCACCCTTCACCATGGCAGCCCGCAGGCCCGCGGCCACGTCGCGCACGTCCACCACGTTTGTCCCGCCCGGCGGCGCGGCGAGCAGCCACCCCCCGCGCGCCGCGTCCACAATGCGGCGCGTGTTGGTGCTGCCCCCTCCCACCCCAAACACGAGCGACGGATTGACCATGACGGCGTCAAGCCCCTCGGCGATGCCGCGGTGCACCTCCAGCTCGGCCCGCCGCTTCGATCGGGCGTAGGCGGAGCGGTGGGAGGCTCCTTGCCACGGCGTCGTCTCGTCGATCACGCCGTCCGGCGTCGCGGGACGCCCGAACGCAGCCATGCTGGAGGTGTGGACGAGGCGGTCGACCCCGGCCTCCAGGGCCGCGTTGACGACGTTGGCCGTGCCATCGGCGTTGACGCGGCGGAGGGCCTCCTCCTCGCCCGGCGCAAAGCTCACCTTGGCCGCCGCGTGGTAAACCCGATCGACCCCCTGCATGGCGTCGTACAGGCTACGGGCGTGGGTGAGGTCGCCCACGGCATGGTCAACGCGCTCGGCGTAGGGGCCCAGCAGGTCGAGCGAGGAGGTGTCGCGCCGGAAGATGCGGACGGCGGCGCCCGCCTCCACGAGCTGCCGGGTGAGCACGGACCCGATGAAACCGGTCGCGCCCGTCACCAGAACCGTTCCCGTGCTGCCCATAATCCTAGCTCCTTCCACATCTCCTTCCACGTCCATGACTCGCGATTTGCAGCTCGCCCCCCCCATTCATGGCTTCCCGACGCACGACTCGCAACTCGTGCCCCTCGACTCGGACCCCTGCGCTCTAGAGACCAAAGCTTCCCTTTTTCCTTCAGCCCATCTTCTTCGCAAAGCTCTTACGTCGCCTCGATCTCGATGAGCAGCGTCTCTTTGTCCACTGCATCCCCGCTCGCGGCGTGAATGGTCTGCACGACACCGCCGGACGGGGCCTTGAGCTCGTTTTCCATCTTCATCGCCTCCAGCACCAGGAGGCCCTCCTCGGCCGTCACCTCGTCGCCCTCCTCCACGAGCACGTTGAGCACGAGGCCGGGCATGGGCGCCCGCACCTCCCCGCCGACAGCCTGGTCTTCGCCGAGCCCGAACTCCTCGACCAGCAGGTCGCGCTCGTCCTTCACCAGCACCTCCGTGCGCCGGCCGTCAATCGTGACGCGCAACGTGTCCGGGCCCGTCGGTTCTACGGAGACAGGCAGGCTCTGGCCGTCCACGATGAGGGACACGTATCCCTCCCGGATCACCTCGAAGGTGTAGTCTTTCGCCTCACCGTCCACGACAAGCTGATCGTCCTGAATGGCAATGTCGAAGGCACGGTCGTCGACGAGCGCGCGGTAGACTTGGCCGTCCGTGGCGTCCATGCGAACCGAACTGTCTTGAGCGGAAACGACGCGAACGCACGACACAAACTCGTGCTTACGATCATAGTTTTACTGGTTCAGACATTGGAACTTTGGCGGCTCGCAGGCTCCAGAGACTTCCACGCTCCTTCCCCCTTCCAGCCCTCCACATCTTGCATGCCCGACGACCTCCCCCTCACGCCCGATCTTCTTCTCCGCACCTACGCCAACGGCATCTTCCCGATGGGCGACGAGGACACCGGCACTGTGCACTGGCACGCCCCGGATCCCCGGGCCCACCTTCCGCTCGACGACGTGCACGTGCCCCACAACCTGCGGCGACGGGTCCGCCGGCGCGAGTTTACGGTGACGGCCGACCGCGACTTTGAGGCCGTCATTCAGCACTGCGCGGACCGGTCCCGCACCTGGATTACGCCTCGCATCATCCGGGTCTACACTGAGCTGCACGAGCGGGGATACGCCCATAGCGTGGAGTGCTGGCAGGACGACAAGTTGGCCGGTGGGCTCTACGGCGTGGCGTTGAAGGGGACCTTCTTCGGCGAATCGATGTTCTACCGGGTCAGCAACGCCTCGAAGGTGGCCCTCGTCCACCTCGTGCGCCAGCTGTGGGCCGGTGGCTTTGCACTGCTCGACACGCAGTACTCCACCGAGCACCTCGAACGCTTCGGCGTGACGGAAATTCCTAAGACTGCGTTCAAGCAAAAGCTCGCCCGGGCCCTGGAGCTCGACCCAACCTGGTGGCCACTCTCCGACGTGGAGGCGGCCAATCTC
This sequence comes from uncultured Salinivenus sp., assembly GCA_964564875.1. GTDB lineage: Bacteria > Bacteroidota > Rhodothermia > Rhodothermales > Salinibacteraceae > Salinibacter. The sequence goes on along the minus strand of CAZMDV010000079.1, from coordinate 5,653 downwards.
GACGCGCCCGTGTCCACCTTTTCCACTGCATCGCCCGCCCCCCTCGGAAACGAGTCGGCCCCAGATGGGTGAAACGAGGCACGACCAGTGGCTTGGGATCCTCACTGGGCAAGGCCTCGCCCACGCCACTGCGATCTGGTCGCCCCTCGGCCCCTAAGACTATCTCCGCTCCCGCGCCCAATCCTACGCCCATGCGTCTGCACTCGCTAATTCTTTCCGGGTTGGCGGGCGTCGTTTTCGGTGTCGTCTTGTTGGGCGGATGCCGGCCCGCCTCGGATGCTGCTCCCGATGTCCCGGCGGAGACGACCGAGACAGGCCTCCGGGACAGCGTGCTGTCCCCGCCGGACACGACCGCCGCGCGCTTCGAGGCGGCGATGGCGAAGGCCTGGGCGCACCGGACGGACGCTGCCTCGATCGGGGCGCTGATGCAGGAGATCGGGCTACTCTTTCGCGGTCGGCCGTACCTGACGGGAACCCTCGACGCGCCCCCGACCGAGCGGCTCGTCGTCCGGTTCGACGGCTTCGACTGCGTGACCTTCGTGGAGACTACTCTGGCCCTGGCCCGCAGCGCGCAGGCGTCCGACTCCAGCTACGCCGGGTTTGCGCGTCGCCTGGCCGAGCAGCGCTACCGCAACGGCGGACCGGTGGGCTACTGCAGCCGCCTCCACTACTTCACGGAGTGGCTGGCCGACAACGCAGACCGTGGCCACCTGCGCCGGCTGGGGCTCGTCCTCGACGGACGCCCTCTGCGCGATACCCTCGACTTCATGAGCACACACCGGTCGGCGTACGACCGCTTTGCCGCGAACGACAGCCTCTTGGCCTGCGTTCAGGCCATGGAAGAGCACCTGCAGGCCCGGCAGCGGCGCGACCCGGTGCGGTACGTCCCCCAGGACTCCCTCCGGGCCGTGTACGACCAGCTCCGGGCCGGCGACATCGTCGCGTTCGTCTCACCGATCGATGGGCTCGACGTGGCCCACACCGGCCTCGTGTACGTTCCGGCGGTGGGCGGGCGCGGTCTCCTGCACGCCTCACTCTCCGACGGCGTGGTGGTGGCGCCCGACCTTCAACGGTACGTTCAGAAAACTGACCGCCACATCGGCGTGGTCGTGGCTCGTCCCCAACCGATGCGTTGACAGATTCGCGAGCTGTGGAAACGGGCCCCGCGGAGGCGGAGTGCGGGCCCCGAGCCCTGCTCCCGGACCGCGCCGCGCGGAGTCCGTCTCTTTTCCACTGGCACCCGGAGACATTTGCGTCCGGCGGACGTTCATAGCCGTCCAGGTCGGCCGTCGGTCCTCGTCGTACACTCATCGACCCGCTTTTCTGATCGACCATGCAGGAGATCGAACGCCTCGGCGTGTACACCAGCGGCGGCGATGCCCCCGGCATGAACGCCTGCCTGCGCGCCGTCGTCCGCACGGCTCTCGACAACGACCTCGACGTTGTGGGCATTCGCCGGGGCTACGAGGGCATGATCGACGGCGATCTGGTGGAGATGGACCGGCGCTCGGTGTCGAACATCGTGCAGACGGGCGGCACCATCCTCAAGAGCGCCCGCTCCGACGCCTTCCTGACCGAAGAGGGACGCGATCGGGCCGCCGCCCACCTCCATGACCACGACATCGACGCGCTGATAGCCATCGGGGGCGACGGCACGTTCCGGGGCGCCTCCAAACTCTATGAGGAGCACGATTTTGCCGTGGTGGGCTGTCCCGGCACCATCGACAACGACCTCTACGGCACCGACCACACGATTGGGTACGACACGGCCCTTAATACGGCCATCGAGAACATCGACCGGATTCGCGACACGGCCGACGCCCACAACCGGCTCTTCCTCGTGGAGGTGATGGGCCGGGACGCCGGGTTCATCGCACTCAACTGCGGAATCGGGGGCGGGGCGGAGTTGATCCTGATCCCCGAAACCATCACGGAGATGGACATGGTGAAGGAGCGCATCCTGTCGCTCATGTCCGCCCAGCGCCGCTCGACGATTGTGGTGGTGGCCGAGGGCGACGAACTCGGCGGCGCCCGGGGCATCGAGCGGGCCCTACGCGACGATCCGGAATTCGCCGACATCGAATGCCGTTCGGCAATTCTCGGGCACACGCAGCGCGGCGGTGCACCCACGGCCAGCGACCGGGTGCTAGCGAGTCGACTGGGGGTGGGCGCCGTGGAGGCCCTGCTTGACGGGCACTCCGACGTGATGGTCGGCATCGCGAACGGGGAGCTCAAACTTACCCCCTTCCGCAACGTCTACGGCCGGCGCAAGTCGATCGACTACGACCTGCTGAAGCTGACGCAGATTTTAAGCTGACGGGAAGGCCCTCGTCTCTCATCGCGCTTACGGTCCCGAACGGCTCTCCCCCGTCTACCCTCACGTATTGCGTCGTGCGTATCGAGTAAGGGTCACTTGTTTAGATCCACCCCTGCTCGGCGTACGAGATGCGCGATATGACATACGTAATCCGCACCAGGAAATACGCACTACCGCATGCCCCCCAACCATCCTCCCATTGGCGAGGCCGAGGGCAAGGCCGAGGCCGTCGAGTCCATGTTCGACGCCGTGGCCCCACGGTACGACCTTCTCAACCGGGTTCTCAGCGCCGGCGTCGATCGGTACTGGCGGTCTCGGGCCGTTCGGATGCTCTACGATGAGCAGCCAACTCGCGTCCTCGACGTCGCGACGGGCACGGCCGACCTGGCGATCAAGATCGAGCGCGGGCTCCACCCCCGCGAGACGATCGGTATCGATCTGTCGACGGAAATGCTGCGGCGGGGGCGGGAGAAGATCGAGCGGAAGGGCCTCTCCCCGCGCATCTCGCTCCGGAAGGCCGACGCCACCGCCCTCCCGTTCGACGACGAAGCGTTTGATGCGGCCTTCGTGGCGTTCGGCGTGCGCAACTTTGAGAACCTCGACGCGGGCCTCGGCGACATTCGTCGGGTGCTGCGCCCAGGGGGCTCGCTCGTCGTGCTCGAGTTCAGCCAGCCGCGCGCGTTTCCGATCAAGCAGCTGTACGACTGGTACAGCCATCACGTCCTTCCGCGCATCGGGGGCCTGCTGAGTCCCGACCAGGGGGCGTACGAGTACCTGCCCAGCTCGGTCGCGGCCTTTCCCGACGGCTCCGATTTTCTCCGGCGCATGGGGGATGCAGGCTTTTCCAGCCTGGAGTGGCTCCCCCTTACGTTCGGCATCGCGTCGCTCTACAGAGGCCGCGTCCGGCGTTGACGGACGTTGTTGACCAGAACGCGCCGCCGTGCACAAGTTCGTGCTGGCATGGACACGATCGAACTCACACTCGCCATTCCGCCCTCGGAGCACGACCGCTTCGTTGCGTGGTTGGAGGAGTACGCCACGGGCTTCGTGCAGAACGACGCGGAGCTGCGGGCCTACGTGCCCGCCGATCGCTGGGCCGGGGTCGAGCGGGAGCCCCTCGAGGCCCGGCTGGCGGCCGACGGCTACCCCGATGCGCTGACGATCCGCCCCCTGGCCGCCAAAAACTGGAACGCGGTCTGGGAAGACCAGCTCTCTCCCGTTCGTGCCGGGCCCTTCCTGGTGTGCCCCACCTCTGTCGACATCCCGCCGTCCCACACCGACGCGACAGTGCTCCACATCGACCCGGAGATGAGCTTTGGCACCGGCCACCACACCACCACGCGACTGGTCCTCCGGCTTCTAGCCGAGGCCCTCGCGCCCGACGATCGTCTGCTCGACGTGGGCACAGGCACCGGGGTCCTCGCCATCGCCGCCTGCCGCGCCGGCGCCGCCGCGGCCCTGGGCGTCGACACCAATCCCAACGCCGTGCGCAACGCCCGCGAAAACGCCACCCAAAATGACGTGGCCGACTGCGTGACCCTGCGGGAGGGATCGGTGGAAGTCGTACCGGAGACCCGCTACGACGTCATCGCCGCCAACATCACACGCCGCGTCCTGCTGGACCTGCTGCCGGACCTCGTTTTGCACGTGGCCGCCGACGGGAGGCTCCTCATCTCCGGGGTACTTCGGGCAAACCGAGATCCGGTCATCCGCGACGCCGCCGGCCACGGGCTCCACCTCGACACGGAGGTGACCGACGAGGGCTGGTGGGCGGCCCGCTTCACGCCCACGTAAGCTCAAAGGACGTAAGCTCAAAGGACCATGTCGATTACGAAGAATAGCGCGACCAGACCCATTCTCCGAGCCCTGCGCCCTTCGCGAGAGGCGTTTCCATACCTCCACCCTTCCTCCCTCCGTACAGTCCATGTGCCTTGCTACCATCGACATCGGCACCAATACCGCCCAACTGCTCGTGGTTGAGCGGAACGGCCCTGGACTCCGGCGGGTGCACACCGCCGAGCGGTTTGTGCGGCTAGGCGAGGGGGTGGATGCCCGGGGCCACATCGGGACCGCGGCTCGGGACCGCCTGCTCGACGCACTGGGCGAGCACCTCCGGGCGGCCCGCGAGCAGGGCGCCGAGACCGTGTTGGCGGCGGCCACAAGCGCTCTCCGCGACGCGACGAACCGGGCGAGTATCCTCACCGCCGTGCAGGACGACCTCGGGCTGTCCGTGGAGATTCTCTCCGGCCCAGAGGAGGCCGCGTGGAGCTTCGCCGCGGCGTGTGCTGCGTTTGACGCCCTGACGGGGGCATGCCTCGTCGTGGACATCGGCGGGGGGTCCACGGAGCTGGTGGCCGGGACGAATCCGTCGCGCCATCATCCCTCGTACCCGGAGGCGATCACGCACCGGGCCAGCCTCGACGTCGGCTGCGTGCGTCTCACCGAACGATGCTTTCCGTCGCAGCCCCCGCCGCCCGACGCCGTCGATGCCGCCGAGCAACTCATCGACGAGACCCTCGCCGCCCACGCGTCGGAGGCTGGCCCGTCCCCAACCCTCGTCGGCACAGCGGGAACCGCCACCGCGCTGGCGCTCGTCCACGCCGGCCCCGACAGCTCATGGGACGCCCTGCACGGCGGGGGCTTCTCGCTCTCACGGGCCGCGGTGCGCCAGTGGCGCGAGCGACTTCTCCGACTGTCGGTGGACGAAATTCTCGCCCTCCATCCCCCGGCCATGGAGGGACGGGCAGACGTCTTTACGGTGGGTGTCCTTCTTCTCGATCGTATCATGAGCTACTACGATCGCGACACCTGCCGCGTAAGCCCGTACGAGCTCCGCCACGGCCTGGCCCTCCGGGCGGTGGCCCGGCAGCGCGAGGCCGAATGAGGCGGGACAGTTCCGGCACGGACGAGTGCAGCCCGCGTGGCGATGCACCATCCCTCACGCGGAGGCTGCGTTCTGGGGAAAGATAGATCCGCAGAATGTCAACGAAAACAGAGCGTTGACAACTGCACTATTCCTCATAAGAGCGATGGGTGTCTACCTAGCTCCCTCAGGCTCGGTTTCTCGATGGCCGCCGTGTCTGGGGCCGTCCTGAATGCATCATATCGGGCCGAACTATACCGAAGGCCAGCAGACGGAAGACGGCATCTTCCGCTCACTCGAGAGTATTCAGCGCTTTATTGTGGTAGTGCTTGGGACCCTGAACTCGCCGACAAAGGAAACAGTCCCACCTTCCCGATTGGGTCTCATCGCACCTACGAACCCCTTTGGCTCGTGGCCTGGAGGTCCCCGAGCAGCTTCTCCGCGGAGTCGTACCGCCGGTCCGGATCCTTTCG
>CAZMDV010000078.1:0-9832 GCA_964564875.1 uncultured Salinivenus sp. | reverse complement strand
AAGCATATCGGGGACCTCCAGCCGCGATGGCTTCAGATGATGCAGAGGGATCTTAGGAGACGGTAATCCTTGAAGGCAGCACCGGCCCGTTGTATCTCAGGTTTGTTCAATCATCCGGTACGTACCACCGCCGCCCCGGGCCGCGAGAACGACACCGTCTCTTCGCCAAGCGCAGGCGGCCGTGGATCGACCGTGTACCCACTCTGCTCAGTGTGCAGCACCACGTCGAAACTTGGCGAGAGGTCGAATTGGCCGTGGCCGTCCAGGTTGACGGCCACGTGGAACGGGGGCCGCTCCAACAGCAGCGTCGTGTTACTCGGGGCCTCCACGCGCATCTCGTCGCCGAGCCCGGAGCGAAGGGCCAAGAGGTCGTGGTAGAGGGCCAGCACGCCGTCGTGGGGCGGGCGGCGCGGCTCGTCCCAGTCCAGCACGCTACGTTCAAAGGTGGCCGGATCCTGCGGATCGGGCACCTCGCCTTCGAAACCGGAGAAGTCCTCGAACTCCTCCTTGCGCCCCTCGGTGACGGACGGCCCCAGCTCGTCGTTGTGGTCGGTGAAGAATTGGAACGGCGTCGACGCCGCCCACTCCTGGCCCATGAAGAGGAGCGGCACCTCCTGCACGACACAGATCAGCACCGAGAGGGCGCGGTACGTAGCGGGCGGCACGTCGTCGGTCAGCCGATTGCCGGTGGGACGGTTGCCCACCTGATCGTGGTTCTGGATGAACACGACGCACTGCGTACGGTCGACCGGGTCCGGATCGGTGCCCCGCGGCGCGTCGAGGTGCTCGGAGTACCCGCCGCGGAAGAACCAGCCGTCGCGCAGGGTCGTGGCGATGTCGTCGGTCGTCGTGCCTTGATAGTCGCGGTAGTAGCCCTCCTCGTCCCCCGCCGTGAGCACGCGGCACTGGTGATGCAGGTCGTCGCTCCAGACGGCGTCGAGGCCGTAGCCGTCCTCCTCGCGCGGCAGCACGAGGCGGTTCAGGTTGCGGTGGTCTTCGGCGATGAGGTGGCGCTGCGGGCCCTCGATGTGCTCGTCCACCGCCGCCGACAGCTCCGCCAGGAAGTGGGACTCGCTCTCGTCGCGGAGGGCGTGCGTGGCGTCGAGCCGGAGGCCGTCCACGCGGTACTCGCGCAGCCAGTGCAGCGCGTTGTCCACGAAGAAGCACCGCACGCCCTCAGACCCCTCGTCGTCGAGATTGATGGCCCGTCCCCAGGGTGTCTCGTACTTGTCGGTGAGGAAGGGGGCAAAGGCGTTGGCGTAAGCCCCATCCGGTCCCAGGTGGTTGTAGATGACGTCCAGGATCACGGCCAGCCCCGTCTGGTGGGCCGCGTCCACGAGGCGGCGGAGGTCGTCGGGGTGGCCGTAGGGGCGGGAGGGGGCGAACCAGGCCGCCGGGTCGTAGCCCCAGTTGCGCTCGCCCGGAAAGTCGTGCACCGGCATCAGCTCAATCGCCGTCACGCCCAGGTCCTTCAGATACGAAAGCCGTTTCCGCACCGCGTCGAAGGTCCCCGCCTCGGTGAAGGTCCCAACGTGGAGCTCATAGATCACGAGATCCTCGCGGGCCATTCCCGTCCAGTCCGCGTCGCCCCACGCATACGCGTCGGGGTTGAGCACCTCGGAGGGGCCATGCACACCCTCCGGCTGGTAGCGTGAAGCCGGGTCGGGGCATGGGGCCTCGTCGTCCAGGCGAAACTGGTAGCGCGTCCCGGGGCCGGCCGCGTCGGTGGCCCGTTCAAACAGGCCGTTCCCGCTCGACGAGAGCGGGAGGGAGGGCCCGTCTTCCAGTTCGAGGGTGAGAGCATTCGCCGACGGCGCCAAGGCCCGAAAGATTGTCTGTTCCTCGTCGGGGAGAGCGCCGTGGAGTGGGAAATCGGTCATTCCAGTACGAGAGATTTGGGCGCACCCTCTATCGATTGCTACACATGCTACACAGGTACGTGCGGACGTCTGAGTGTGCGGACATCAGGAAGGGTCAGTCACAAGTGGCTCGACGCCCGACCGTACAGATAGGTAAGCTCTTTCAGGACCTGTTTGTCCTCCTCAGAGATCTGGTCGGGTGTGAAGCGCCACGTCCAGTTGCCCTCGGGGGTTCCGGGGGTGTTCATGCGGGCCTCGCTTCCCAGACCAATTACATCCTGCAGAGGGGTCACCACACGATCGGCCACTGAAGCCATGGCCATCCGGAGGGCATGGCGATGGATCTGCGCGTCCGGGGAATGCTCGGAAAGGTCGAGGTAGGATCGAGCGAACTTTTTCTTCTCACCGGAGAGCTCCTCCTCCCACCAGCCCACCATGGTGTTGTTGTCGTGGGTGCCGGTGTAGACGACAAGATTGCGGCGATGGTTGTGCGGAAGATACTCGTTCGTGGGACTTCCGCCGAAAGCAAACTGGAGGACGGCCATGCCCGGAAATTCGAACGTATCCCGCAGGGCCCTCACCGAGTCCGTGATGATCCCAAGGTCCTCCGCAATGACGGGAAGGTCCCCGAACTCGTCCTCCATGGCTTTAAAGAAGCCGGCTCCGGGTCCAGCTTTCCACTCGCCCTTGATGGCCGTGCTATGGCCGGCCGGGATCTGCCAGTACTCGTCGAAGCCCCGAAAGTGATCGAGTCGGACAAGATCGAAGAGCTCGAACGCCCGGCGCAGCCGTTCAGTCCACCAGGGGTATCCGCGGTCCTCCATTCGGTCCCACCGGTAGATGGGGTTGCCCCAGTGTTGCCCCTCGGGGCTGAAATAGTCGGGCGGCACGCCGGCCACCACGGTGGGCTGGCCGTCGTCGTCGAGGTGAAAGAGATCCTGGTGGGCCCACACGTCGGCGCTGTCGTGGGCCACGTAGATTGGCAGGTCCCCGAAGAGGCGAATGTCCCGGGCGCGGCAATAGGCCTGCAGGGCCGTCCACTGACGGTAGAAGAGGTACTGCCAGAAGATGTGCTTTTCGATCTCGTCGGCGTGCTCGTCGCGGGCACGCTTCAGGGCCTCCGGCTCGCAGTGGGCGAGGGGGAGGGGCCACTCCGTCCACGGCGCCCCGTCGTGGGCATCCTTCAGGGCTGCGTAGAGTGCGTACTCGTTCAGCCATGCGGACTGCGTCTCCCGAAATTTCTTGATGCGTGTCGTGTCGATGGTTGACGCGTCGGCCTGGAACCGGCGGAACGCCGTGCGCAGCACCTTGCGCTTTCGCGGAACGAGGTGCTCGTAGTCGACGTGGTCGGTGGGGAGCTCGGCGAGGGGCGCCAGCTCGTCCTCGGTGAGCAGCCCGTTTTCGATGAGGGGCTCGGGGCTAATCAAAATCGGATTGCCGGCGAAGGTGGAGGGGCTGGAGTAGGGGGAGGCGCCGGGCCCGATGGGGCCGACTGGCAGCACCTGCCAGAGTCGCTGATTCGTCTGGGTCAGGAAGTCCGCAAACCGAAAGGCAGCCGTCCCGAGATCCCCGATGCCGTAGGCACTGGGAAGGGAGCTGATGTGAAGGAGAACGCCACTGGTACGTCTAGAATCCACGGAGAGAATTGGGGAATGAACGGAGGAGAAGGTTCGAGGGGAGCGGACGATTCTGGTTCGGCCGAGCGTGGAGGCGACCTGTCGGGGCCTCTCCTGCGCTGCATCGAGGGCGTCACTCAGAAACGTCGATGGGAAGGCGAGGACGGTCCTCGGGGTCGAGCCGCGTGTCGGGGGCGCCAGTGGCTGCCTCTACGCGGTTTTGGTAGAGCGTCTTGAAACGCTGGTAAAGGGTGTCGAACTGCGCGTCGGTCTCGGCGGCGGGCAGGTCGATCACTTCGGGGTAGGCAAATGTGGCGGCCCCGGCCGTGTCCACGAAGAGCGTCTTGAGGCCGAGGCGGCGCTGAAAGATCGACGCGGTGGCGTGGAAGACGTGGAACTTCTCGACCGGGAGGATCCACAGGTAGTGCGAAAGCACCCCACGCCGGATGTAGAAGCCGTCCTGGCCCGCCGCGTACGCGTGGTTGCGATACTGGAGCAGGGCCCAGCCCAGGATGAACGGCACGAGGCCGAATCCCCACCAGGGCACGGCGACCCCGCCCAGGTACGGCCACTCGGCTGGCCAGAAGTAGACCGTGGGGAGGAGCAGGGCCGTGAGGACCGCCGTGTAGCGAAAGAACCGACGGCGGATCGTCAGGCGCGAGACGCTATTGAACGAGTCGGGCAGGTCGAAGGTGTGCACGCGGCGGGCCAGTTCGAGAATGCGTGTGGTTCCTGCGAAGGGAGCAATTACGCGGTGTCCTTGCTCGTCCACGTTGATCCCAATGGTTTGTACCTTCAACTCGTACCACCCAAAGGCCCGCATGAACGGATTGGTGCGGAGGATGAGCGTCTGCACCTTGTCGAGCGGAATGGTCCCCTCCGTCACCGTAAAGAGGCCGTGGCGCTTGCGCAACTTGTCGCCGTCCAGCCAGAGCTGGAAATTGTAGTATCGGGTCAGGTGCACCGCGATGCCGCTGAGCCACCCGAGGACGACGGCGACGAGGACGGAGGCAAGGATCGCGAGGGCGGGGTGGTTGAGCATCGCCTCCGCAATCCGTTCCAGGCGCCCCGCCCGGATGAATCGCTGCATGAGGGTCTCCGGGTTGAAGAGCTCAAGCACCGAGAAGATGACGGCGAGGTAGAGCAGGGAGAACCGGAAGGCGCCCGACAGCAGGACGTGGCGGAGCGACATGTCGAACAGCGTCTCCATCTCCGCCGTCTCCTCTGCAGTCGTCTCCGCATCGGGGGCTTCGCCCTTTTGCCGTTGGAACGACCGCACCACCTGCCGGATCTCGCGGGCCTCCTCCAGGTGCACGTACTCGAGACTTCCCTCGGTGCTCGAACTCCCGGCCGTCTCGATTGTGACCTTGGCAATGCCGAACAGACGCGCCACGAGGTTCCGCTCGATCTGGATGTTCTGGACGCGCTCGATGGGGATGCTCCGGTTTTTACGATTGAGCACGCCGCTCTGGATGACGACCTGCTTCGGCGTGATGCGGTAGCTGAACCGCCAGTACTGGAGCAGGATGGCCGGCAGTGCAAATAGGCCGTACATCACGCCCAGCACGAGGGAGGTGATGTTCTCCGTGGAGCCGGGGTTCTGGAGGAGAGGGAGCAGGATCACCAGGAGGGCGGGGAGGCTCGCGCCCACCCGAAGCAGAAGGGTGAGAGGGTGCAGGCGCTGTGGCTCGTGGATGGCCCCGAGGGTCGTGGCGGCAGGGTCCTCGGCCTTGGCCTCCGAAGACGGCGCGTCTGCCGAATCATTCGCGGACGCGGCCTCCGAGGCGGGGGCCCCGTCCCGACGGTTACCGGAATCGGGCTCCGCGGGGGAGGAAGACGGCATCACACCGGGTCTTCGATGAGGGGATCTTGGAGGATGAAGCGCTTGATCTTGTCCCGAATCTTCTCGGCTTCGGGGAGGGGCAGGCCGGGAATCACGACGTCGCTACTGCGAGACCCGGCCGTGTGGACGACGAGGCGCCCGAGCGCAAACTCGCGCTCAATCAGGTCCTGCGACACGTCGACGTGCTGGATGCGGCGCAGGGGCACGACCGTGCGGACGTGCTTCAGCACACCGTGCTCCATGTAAATCTCTTCGGGACGCAGCGCAAAGCCCCAAGATCGGTAGCGAAGGCGCGGCCACGCAACGCAGTATAGCACGGCGCCCACGAGTACGGTTCCCGAGAGCACGCCGAAGGGAAGCCAGGCGTCGGGTGAGAACAGGTGAGTGAGATCGTAGAACAGCGCCGGGAGGAAGAGGAGCGCCGAAAAGCCGGCCATCTTAATCGTCCAGACGGTCCGGACCGACGGGTCGAGTGATCGAGTGGGCTCTCCGGCCGCCACGTCCGCAAGGGGGGCGTCGGAGGCAGAGGCGTCCATAGAACGGGAGAACGAGAAGTCCGAGACGAGATTAATGGCTAACCGCATTGAAAAAGGGGCGCCGGTCGAAGTTTCCGAACGGCGGGAAGTAGGGAACGGGTGAGAGGGGGAGTGGGGATGGGATTAGGGAGTGGAGTGATCCTTGACGGTCTTTACGATGTCTGTAACCACCATCTCGATCGGGCGGTCGGCACCGATTGTGCAGTGGGCCGCCTCGTAGGAGGGCCGCCGTGCGTCCAGCAGCTGCTCAATGTGAGCCCGCCGCTTCTCGGGGGGCAGTGGGGCGCCCGTGTCGTCCTGGAGCAGGGGGCGCTCGGTCGCGTCGTCGCCCAGGCGCTCCAGGATGGTGTCGACCGACACCTTCAGGTACACCACGAGCCCGTGCTCTTTGGAAAAAGCGCGGTTGTCGTCGTTGACGAGGGCCCCGCCGCCCAGAGCCACGACGAGATCGTCGGTTTCGGTGGTGCGGCGGAGCATCTCAGTTTCGAGCGCCCGGAACTGCTCCTCGCCGTCCTCGGCAAAAATGGCGGGGATGGACCGCCCGTCACGTGTTGCAATTAGACGATCGAGGTCGAGAAACGGCTGGCCCAGTCGCGCCGCCGCCTTGGGCCCGACGGTGGACTTGCCACTTGCCATGAAACCGGTAAGGTAGACGCGCACAGCAGGAAGATTGATTTTGAGGTTGGGGACGCCTTCGCGAACGAGAGTGCTGCATGGGCAGGCTGGGGCAAGATCGGAAGAACGAGAGGACACCATACCACTCCCGAAGTCGTACTGTCCCTTCAGGCCCCTCCAAGACCTTGCGCCCCCCGCCAAACGCCCAACGCTGCACCCATGCACCGATACCGGATACTCGTCGAATACGATGGAACCGACTTCCACGGGTGGCAGATCCAACCGGACGTGCCGACGGTGCAGGGCGCGCTGGAAGAGGCCGTGGAGACAATCGTGTCCTCGGCCTGCCGGGTGACCGGCTCCGGGCGTACGGACGCCGGGGTGCACGCCCGTCGGCAGGTGGCGCACGTGGACCTGCCCGAGCCCTGCGATCCGTTTCGGCTGCGCGGCTCGCTGAATGGCCTCACGCCCGACGCCGTGGCGGTGCGCCGCGTAGAACGGGCGCCGGACGACTTCCACGCGCGTTACGATGCGCGTCGGCGCCGCTACCACTACCACCTGCACACCCAGCCCTGCGCCCTGGGCCGCCGGGTGCGCACGCAGGTTCGGCCCGTGCCCGACTTCGACCGCATTCGGGCGGCCACGCCCGACCTCCTCGGACGGCACAACTTCAGTTCGTTCTGCCTCACCCAGTCCAACACCGAAAATCGCGTCTGCATCCTCAGTCACGCGCGGTGGGTCAACGAAGCGCGACGCGGCTTCTGGCGGTTCGAGATTGCGGGGACCCGGTTCCTACACGGCATGGTGCGAGCCATTGTGGGGACCCTCATTGACATCGGACACGACAAGCGGGCCGCCGACGCCCTGCCAGGACTGCTGTCCGCGCAGGACCGGCGCGCCGCCGGGCCGTCGATGCCGGCCGAGGGGCTGGTGCTGGAGCGGGTTCGGTACGACCAGGAGGTGCTGGGCCAACGCGCCGCCCCGTCTCTGAGGCCACCCGACCGTTGATGGGCCGTCGCCGAGTCCTTCAAGAATCGAGCGTCCCTTTCGCGTGTAACAGTCGGTCCCTGTCGGGCGTGTGTGCGACGCCACATCAGTGCCCTCCTGCGTTCTCCCTCACCACGCTTGTCGTTCCATGGATCTCGACCTCCGAACGGTCATTCGCTGGCTCATCATCGGCGTGATCGCGCTCCTCGGTCTCAGCCTCTTAGGCGTGCTGGTCGACGTGGCGAGCGCACTGCTCCAGGTCGTCCTCAAGGCGGGCGCGGTCGCGCTCGTGGTACTCCTCATCATTCGCGTACTGGAAGGGGTGCGGTCGTGACAACGGTCGCTGCGGGGGGCTGCTGGGAGCGGGGCGATCGCGGGCGAAAATCGCAGTTGAAGGAAGGAGGGGCTACTGCCCTTGGCTACTCCCTCTGCGTCATGGGGGTTAGAAACGAGACTAAAAACGAGAGCGGGATGGGCGCGGGTGTGAGCACGAGGACATTCTGCTCGACGTTGGGACAGGGTCTGCTCGCCATCGTTGTCAAGGCAGGCAACTGTTCCTGAAGATTACGATGCTGAGCGCGTGCGGGCGCCCGCGGTGGTTTTTCTCCGCCTCACTTCCGACCTTGGGAGCGCTCCCTGGCTGTTCTTCTCACAAATCCGGCACCCCACTCGTTGTGGACACGGTTGAAGCGCCCTCCGCCCCCTCCGTCGACCAGTCCCCAGCCGCCTACAGCATCCCGGCCGAGGCGCACCTGCTCGAGCAGGTGATCGTGCACACGCCGGGTCCGGAGATGGAGCTCGTGTCGCCCGAGAATCGGGAAGACCTGCTCTTCGACGACATTCTCTTCGTGGGCCACGCGCGGGAGGAGCACCTCCTCATGTGCTCGGTGTTCGAGAAGATCGTGGGCCGCCCCGACACAGTGCTCCAGATTGAGGACCTCCTGCGCGAAGCGTTCGAGGCGAAGGAGGCCGCGCGGCATTCGTTCGTGGAGAAACTGTGCCGAAGCCTGCCGGAGCAGAACCTGGGGACCGTTGAGGACGATCTGAAACGCTTCTCGCCGGGGGACCTGACCGAATTTGCCCTTACCGGCCAGTCCGATCTCCCCATCCAGGCCCGGCCCGTGCCCAATCTCATGTTCACGCGGGACCTCGCTGCCGTGGTGCACGACCACATCATTCTGAGCCACGCCGCGACGGTGGCCCGCACGCGGGAGAGCATCATCATCAACGTCATTCTCCACCACCATCCCCGCTTCGCCCCGCACAGCGACAAAGTCATCGAGCTGCCGCCCGGCGTCACGTTTGAAGGGGGCGACCTCCTCGTGGCGAGTCCCGACACGGTCCTCATTGGCCACTCGGAGCGCACCTCCCTCGGGGCCATCATGGCCATCGCGCACGAGCTGTTCGAGCGCACGTCGGTCGAGCACGTCCTCGCCGTCGACCTGCCGAAGCGCCGGGCCACCATGCACCTCGACACGGTATTTACCTTTGCCTCGCCGACCGAGGTCATCGTCTTTCCCCCGCTGCTCGAAACCCACGGCTTCGGCTACGCGGTGCACTTTACGGCGGCGGACTCGGGCCGGTTTATGACCGACATGCGTCGCAACCTGCGCGACGTGCTCGACGAGTTGCTCGACCGCGACCTCACGTATATTCCCTGTGGCGGCACCGAGCGCCTGCATCAGGAGCGCGAGCAATGGACGGACGGGGCCAACGTGTTTGCGGCCGCGCCCGGCGCCATCATGGGTTATGAGCGCAACAGCCGCACCTTCGAGCGCCTGCGCGACCACGGCTACCGAATCGTCTCTGCCGAAAGCTTCCTCTCGTACTTCGAGTCCGGGAAATTCCACGCGGGAAAGGAAAAGGTGGCCATTCAGCTGGGGGGGACAGAGCTGTCCCGCGGGCGAGGCGGCCCGCGCTGCATGACGCTCCCCATCGCCCGTCACGACACGCCGACGGGAGAATAGGAGTTCGGAGCGTGGGGCTTGGATTGGGGAGTTGGGAGCAGTAAATTCGGGAGTTCCTTCTTCACGTCTTCCGTCCCCCTTTCTCCCATTCCCTCCTTCGCCCATTCTCCACCCTGGGATTCCAATGATTTCACCCCGCTCGGTACGCTTTAGGGAGGGCGGCCCGAAACTGCCAACTGCATCTGCGGGTTCAAACGCGTCCTACCGCTCCTGAATCAGTATTTGGTGCTCATGCGCGACATCATCGTTATCGGCGCCGGACCCGTGGGCCTCGCCTGCAGCATTGAGGCCAAGCGCCGGGGACTCGATTCGCTTATCATCGAGAAGGGTGCCCTCTGCAACTCCTTTATCGGCTACCCCACGCGGATGGAGTTTTTCTCCACGCCGGAGCTGCTGGAGATCGGCGGCC
>CAZMDV010000077.1:0-9881 GCA_964564875.1 uncultured Salinivenus sp. | reverse complement strand
CGGCTTTTTCCAGTCGCACGGTTTCGAACGCACCCCTGACATTACCTATGTCCTCTGCTTCTACACGCAACACCAAAACCTTCTTGTCTACGCTCTTTTCGGTACGGTGGACCCGCCCGCCGGAGCAACCAGAGAAACTCGTCCGAATCATGGCCGGGACTGTCACCCTGACTGGCCTCGGCCTGGGTTTTTTCGTGAGCCCCTGGGGACATTTGCTCACGGCATTCGCCGGGCTGAATGTGCTCCAGAGCGCCTTCACCGGGTTCTGCCCGCCGGAGATTACCTACCGCTGGCTGGAGCAGACGTCCATGTTGTCAGCGCCCCCGGCCCAACAATCGAGAGCTGAGCCGCCAACCCGCTGAGCTGCTCCCTCCCTTCGCTGCCTATCGCAAGCGCTCCTTCGTCGCCATGCCCGCCCTCCTCGACGCCCTCAAGCAGACCCAGACGATCGCCATGCTCGTCGGTCTGGTGGCCTTGATGCTCTGGGAGACTGCCCATCCCTTCTTCGAGTATTTCCGAAAGGCCCCGAAAAAGCGAGGCAAGCATGCGCTCCGCAACCTGCTCCTTGGGGGTCTGAACGCCGGGCTCGTCTCTGTCGTGTTCGTGGGCCTATGGGGCGCGGCCGCGATCTGGGCCGACCAGCAGGGCCTCGGCCTGCTTCACTGGCTGGAGGCCGCCGCAGGCTTCCCCATCTGGGCGCACGCTCTCGGCGCGGTGCTTCTGCTCGATGCCTGGATGTACGTGTGGCACCGCATCAACCACGTGATCCCGTTTCTCTGGCGCTTCCACCGGGTTCACCACAACGACGCCAACATGGACGTGACCACGGCCAGCCGCTTTCACACCGGCGAGATCGCGATCTCCTCGGCGCTTCGAATCGGGATAATACTTCTGTTTGGGATTTACCTCTGGGAGCTGGTCCTCTACGAAACGGTCATGTTTGCCGTGGTGCAGTTCCACCACGCAAACGTGAAGCTTCCGGATTCGGTGGACCAAGTCCTCCGCGCGGTGATCGTGACGCCCGACATGCACAAGGTGCACCACTCCCGCCACCAGCCGGAGACGGACTCGAACTACAGCTCGCTCTTTTCCTTCTGGGACCGCATTGGGCGATCGTTCCGGCTGCGCGATGATCCGTCAACCATCGATCTGGGCCTGCACGGCTGGGACGCCCCGGAGGATCAGCGTTTTGCGGGGATGCTGTGGGCCCCGCTGAAGGAGACGGACATTGCATCCGTCGAGGCTGACCCCGACCCCTCCGAGGCGGGGAAAACGGGGGGCAGCTTTCCTGATTCTTGAGACCTCGAAGAGGCTTTTCCCTCCTCACCCATCTTCGAATCACCTCGCTTACTCCGCGCCATGAGATTAATTCCCTCCTTCGTTGCGGCCGTCATCCTTCTCGCATCCGTCGGGACCGCCGGGGCCCAAGAGCCTGCTTACTCTCAAGATCGAGTGCGGCATCTCGACCTTGAGGTCGAGCCTCTGGCCTATGCCTTCGGCGGGGCGGGCGGCCACGTGGCCTACCAGAGGGGCGACTGGAAGTACGAGGTCGAAGCCTTCGGCCTTGAGATTCCGGAGTCCCTCCACGGCAACGACGACTTCGGGGCCTCGCTACTCGGGGCCGAGCTGCATTTCGAGCATTACTTCGGGGCGGGCCCTGGAGGCTTCTACGTCGGGCCCGAGGTGGGCATCGTTCGCCTTGACCTCACCCACCGTGCCAGTGGAAGAGGGAAGACCCTCACCCGGTACTCCGTCGGCCTGCGCGGGGGATACCAGTGGTATACAGGCCTCGGCAATCTCTACGTGAGCCCGGTGCTCGGGGTGTCCTATACTCTCAACGGCGATCCGGTCAACGTCGGAGGGGATACCTTCGAGAGCGCCCCGATCGGGCCGTGGGGCACTGTCGGCCTCGGGTGGAGCTTCGGGCGCTAAACAGGGCTCGACCCAGCACATTCCCAATTTCTCTTTCCCTCAACAATAATCCAACCCTCAAGCCATGAGCACCGATTCCTCTGCGACCGTTCCGGAAGTCACTCCCGACCGGCTCCGCACCCTCCTCGACGAGGGGCGCCCCGCCGAAGTCCTCGACGTGCGGCCCCGCGAGCAGTACGAGAGCTGGCACGTTCCGGGCAGCCGCCACGTCGGGGGCTATGAGGCGCTGAAGGCGGGCGAAGAAGATATTTACGGCGACCTCTCGCTTCCAGAGGATCGGCCTGTCGTGACGGTCTGCGGCGCCGGGCGAACGAGCCGGATGGCCGCCCGCCAGCTTCGGAGGCAAGGCGTGGAGGCCTATTCGCTGGCTGGGGGCATGCGCGCCTGGACCTTCGCCTGGAACGCTGCGCCCAGAGAGCTTCCCGAGGCGGAGGTCGTCCAGCTCCGACGGACCGGCAAGGGATGTCTCTCCTACCTCGTCGGGAGCGGGGATGAAGCATTAGCGATCGATCCGTCCCTCGCCCCCGAGGTCTACGAGCAGCAGGCCGCCGGGCGGGGCTGGCGGGTCACCGGCGTGCTCGATACCCATATTCACGCCGACCACCTCTCTCGGGCCCGCCGTCTGGCCGAGCAGACCAGCGCGACGCTCTACCTACCCGCGCAGGACCGGGTGCCTTTTTCCCACGAGCCGCTGGAAGACGGAGATTCCGTACCTGTCGGAAACACCGCGCTCACGGTGCTCCACACGCCCGGTCACACGCCGGAGAGCATGACGTACCAGCTCGGAGAGAGCGCCCTCTTTACCGGCGATACGCTCTTTCTTGAGGGCGTGGGGCGCCCGGATCTGGACGCCGATCCGGACGAAGCGGAGCGCAAGGCCCGACAGCTCCACCGGTCGCTCCGGCGCCTTGCCAAGCTTTCCGGTGACATGCTGGTCCTGCCCGGCCACGCCTCCGAGCCAATTCCTTTCGACGACGAACTGATCGGCGCGCCGCTGGGCGCCGTGAAAGACCGAGTCGAGGCCCTACAGGAGACAGAGGACGAGTTCGCCGAGCGCGTTACGTCGAACGTGCCGCCGACGCCGCCGAACCACGAGACGATTATCGCCGCCAATACGAGCGCGGATTGGCCCGACAACGACGACCTCATGGGCCTCGAAGCGGGAGGAAATCGGTGTGCCGTCGGATAGACCAGTGATACGTGACCCGTGATGGGGCAATCGCTCAAAACCTCCCCCGTTCGTGCCGGACGATTCGAACCGTTCCCTGCTCTCTCCAAACCAAGCACTATTCCCATGTGGACCCTCCTTCTCATTATCGGTGTCGTTGTGCTCTGGTACACTCCTTCGGTTCGCCGGTCGCTTGCTCGTTTGATCGACCCCGATGACCGACTGGAGTGACCACTGAGGCGTTGAATCGTAGGCACTGAGCCCAACCCCTCCTCACAATTTCTCACTCGTCAATGCACAGCCACACGCAGGGCATTCGGGAAAACTGGACGCAGTTTGTCCTACAGGTCCTCACCGTCTTTGCCGTCGGTCTCACGATGGGCACCGAGCGGACCGTCGTCCCCCTCATGGGAGAGGAAATCTTCGGCGTCACCTCGCTTCTGGTGATCGGGTCGTTCGTCGTGAGCTTCGGTCTCGTGAAGGCCCTTCTCAACCTCTACTCGGGCAAGTGGGCCGACGCCTACGGCCGCAGGCCCGTCCTTATCGCCGGATGGCTCTCGGCACTTCCCATTCCCTTCCTTCTAATTTATGCCCCGAGTTGGGAATGGGTGGCCGTCGGCAACGTGCTGCTCGGCGTGAACCAGGGCATTGCCTGGAGCATGAGCATGATCTCAAAAATTGAGCTAGCCGGGCCCGATCAGCGGGGCCTGGCGGCGGGGATCGACGAGGCGTTCGGGTACACGGGCGTGGCCGTCGGGGCGTGGCTCACCGGCCTCATCGCCGCCCAGTACAGCCTTCGCCCGGAGCCATTCTACTTTCTGCTGGGCGTGGTTGTCCTGGCTCTTCTGATTGCGGTTTTCTGGATAGAGGAGACCCTTCCCTACGCCCAGGCAGAGGCAGGAGAGGGTTCAAGCCGCGGCGACGCGGACCTGCCCTTCTGGGAGATCGTCCGGCGGGCCACCTGGGAGGACCGCACGCTCTTTGCCGCCGCGCAGGCCGGGCACGTCGAGAACTTCGTCGACACGCTCGTGTGGATCGGGGTGCCGCTCTTTCTTGCGGCCAAGGGCCTGGGGCCCGCCGAGATCGGGGTCGTGGTCGGCGTGCACAGCGGGGCCTATTTTCTGCAGGTATACACCGGTCGCCTCGGGGACCAGATTGGCCGCAAGCCGCCCATTGTCGGCGGGCTTCTTCTCGCCGGGGCAGGGACGTTGGGCATGGTACTGGTCGAGGGGTATGCCCTCTGGATCCTCTTCTCCGGCCTCTCGGGCGTGGGCATGGCCCTGCACTACCCCAACTTGATCTCGGTCGCCAGCGACGCGGCCCATCCGCTCTGGCGGTCAACCGGGCTCGGGGTCTACCGCATGTGGCGCGACCTGGGATACGCCGTGGGCGCGGTTCTCATCGGGCTTACCGTCGATCTCCTCTCGATCGAGGCTGCCTTCTATGGGGTGGCCGGGGCCATGATCGTCTCGGGTGTCTACGTGCTTCTCCGCATGGAGGAGACACATCCCGACTTCGGCACGCACGCTTCCGTGGCCTCGCCCCAGCCCTCGGGACCTGCGCCCGAGTAACCGATCACGTGCGCTTTTGCGTTCTCATCCCGCCCAGCACTCATCATGAGTTCCGACACGAACGTGCCTCTCCCGGCCCCAGACTTGACCGGACTTCTCCTCCTCATTGTCGGGGGGCTCCTCGCAGGATGTGGGCCCGGAGAACGGGGGCCGTCCCCCTCGGTAACGGCCACTGCCGATTCGCTGGCAGAGGGGTACCGATGGCTCGAAAAGCGCTACGAGCAAATGGGAGAGCCGATGCCGCCGATGATGCGAGGAATGCGGGGACGAATGCGGGCCATGCGCGATCGAATGCGAAGACGACGAGGTTCGATGATGGGGAAGCGCGATCGAGGCGAGATGATGGGGCGGATGCGGAGACGAATGGGGCGGGGCGGCATGATGAAAAACCGGGGAGGGAAGAAATCGCCCCGCGACACTGCCCGCGGTTTGGCGCCAATGGGACACGGAGACATGATCGCCATGCACGAGACGATGGCGCGAATGCATAGCGCTCAACGGGGCCGAATGGCCGCCCGCCACCGGAAGATGGCACGGTGGCACGAACGGATGATGGACCCGACCGCCCAGGCCTCTGCCTCACCACGCGACGGGAGCAAAGAGGGCGCCGCCAGCGCAGTTCGCAGTGGCGCTTCACTCTATGCACAGCACTGCGCGAGTTGTCACGGTCAAAATGGGCAGGGCGTCGCGGAAGCATTTCCGCCCATTGCCGACTCAAAGTGGGTCACCGGCGACGTGTCCACGCTCGCCCGCATTGTGCTCAACGGCCTTGAAGGTTTCATCACGGTCGACGGGCGGAGCTACGACGGCGTCATGCCCGCCTTCGGCGATCGGCTCTCCGACAGGGAGCTGGCGGCGCTTCTCACGTACCTCCGGACCTCGATTAACGGGAAAGAAGGCTCCGTGAGGGCGAAAGAGATTGCTCGGATTCGAGAGACGCACGCCGACCGACAGCGAGCCTGGACCTCCGAAGAGTTGCGACCAGATTGAACACTTCTTTCGCCCCCTGGAAATCGGAATTGACAACCAGAGCACTTCACCCTTCTCGATACTGATCAAAACCCAAAAGACAAGCTCATGAGCCACTGCTGTTCTCGACACTCGGGCCGAAATCCCCGCTCTACAAAAGGCCCCTGTAGGAGCTCCTGTAGAAGATGCGGGTGCCGCTCCGAAAACCGCTGCGGGCGATGCGGGTGCTGCAAGGACTGCTGCAACTGCAAAAACTGACCCCCGACGCGAAGTGGGCCTCACAGCCATTTAGCGCGAGAAGTGACAGCAGCGCGGCTGAGCCGGAGCCGCGTCCCTCAATAAGCTCCGAAACTTGACCTGCAACACCGCAAGTCATGAAAGCGCAACTCACGGGCCAATTCTCCCCCGACGTCCAGTGGTGGAAGCGCCTCTCGCTAATGCTCGTGGTCGGGACACTTCTGTACAATCTCGTTGAGGCCGGTGTCGCCATCTGGTCCGGCTACCGGGCTGGCAGCATTGCGCTGATTGGATTCGGCCTCGACGCCGTCATTGAGGCAGTGGCCGCCTCGGCCCTGCTCTGGCGCCTCTGGCGGGGCCTTGGGGACACGACCGACCAGCGGCTGGCGATTCTGGATCGGCGGGTCCATCAAGTCGTTGGGGGGACCTTCTTGGCCCTCGCGGTCTACATTGTCGGCCAATCGAGCTGGCAGTTGTGGACCCAGGCGGTGCCGGAGGAGAGCATCATCGGTCTCGCGTTGGCAGTGGCCTCGACGCTTATCATGCCACTGATCGCCTGGGGAAAGATTCGGGCCGCCCGGGAGATTGGGAGTCGCGCCCTGGAGGCCGAGGCCAAGGAGACGCTCGCCTGCGCGTGGTTGTCCGTCGCCCTGCTTGTCGGGCTCGCCGCCAATGCGGCGCTCGGGTGGTGGTGGGCAGATCCGATGGCCGCCTTGGCGATGGTCCCCTGGATCGTCAGCGAAGGGCTGGAGGGACTCCGAGCCTCCCACGGTGAATAGGTTATTGTCAGTGACGGATTGCAGAACGCCCCCAGCATGGCTCGCGTCAACCACCCATAGAGATTCGGTCCTGCGAGACCGGGGACGGGAAAGCGAATTTGCCCCATCACTGTTCACCCGACGAACTACCGCCGCCTCGATGACGCCTCCCTTACTCCGCCACAAAGCCTACGACGAGCCCTCCGTCTTCCGACCCGAGAATCTGCTCCGGGAGGCCCGGCGCCAGAACGAGGTCGAGAAAGGAACCGTCCCGGACGTCTGTCTCCTCGACCCCGACGGCGACATCGTTCGCCACCTGCGGCGGGCGGGTCGGGCGGAGGTCCATCCGCACTGGCCGGGCTACCACACGACCCTCTACGAGACCGAGTTGGAGGGCCGCACGATTGGACTCATCGGCTGCGCCGTCGGGGCCTCTTTTGCGGTCCTGGTGGCCGAGCAGCTCTTCGCCGCGGGCTGCGAACTGCTTTTCTCCGTCACCTCGGCGGGCCAGATCGTGCTCCAGGGCGAACCCCCGTACTTCGTGCTGATCGAGGAAGCGCTCCGCGACGAGGGGACCAGCCACCACTACAAGCCGCCGACCTCGTACGCGGCGCTGGGCTCCTCGCTTCACGACCGGCTCCAGGGCAGCTTCTCGGAGGTGCCGGTGCACACCGGACGGTCGTGGACGACCGACGCGCCGTACCGCGAGACGGAGACGGCCATCGCCGCGGCGCGGGAGGAGGGTATCATGGCCGTCGAAATGGAAGCGGCCGCCCTCTACGCGTTCGCCGAGGCCCGGGAGCAGCCCGTGGCCTGCTTTGCGCACGTGACGAACCAGATGGCTGTTGAGGAGGGCGACTTCGAGAAAGGGGAGGCCGACGGCGTCCGGGACGCGCTCGCGCTGACGACCGCCGCCGCAGACGCGTGCGACGACCTCCTCCCCGACGAGCAAAGCACCCGAGAACAAAACCCGCAATAGCATGCCAAAGACGGCCCCGTTCGACGCTTATCCTGACCGCTACGACGACTGGTTCGATCGGCACGAGGCCGCCTACCGGTCCGAGCTGCGGGCCCTCCAAGCGGCGTGGCCGGAGGAGGGCGAAGGCCTTGAGGTCGGCGTTGGAACGGGACGGTTCGCGGCGCCACTCGGCATCGAATGCGGCGTCGACCCCTCCCCGGCCATGCGAGAGCGAGCCCGAAAGCGAGGCATCACGGTGACAGATGGCGTGGCCGAGGAATTGCCCTATCCCGACGAGCGCTTCGACGCAGTGCTCATGACGACCACGCTTTGCTACCTGGACGACCCGGAGGCCGCCTTCCGGGAGGCGCTGCGCGTGCTCCGGCCCGGCGGCGCGTTTGTCCTTGGATTTATCGACCGCGAGGGCCCGCTCGGGGGGCGGTATGAGGAAAAGCGGGGCGAGAGCGCCTTCTACGAACCCGCCCAATTCCACACCGCTCGTGAGGTGATTCGGCTGCTGGAGGCGACCGGCTTTGAAGACATCCAGGCCTGGCAGACGCTCTTTTCGGATCCGGAGACAATGGCGGAGCCGGACCCCGTGCGGGAGGGGCACGGCGAGGGCGGCTTCGTGGTCCTGCGGGGCGTGGGACCGACCTGACAGGCTGGCCACTGCAGCATAATACTCTGCAATTCAACGTCCACACTTCGACGATGCCCGACACTACGCTGACGAGCGATTCCTGGACCCAGTGGTGGAACCGGACCCGATACCAGCTCTACGCCCCGATCTACGACGCGGTCGCGCGGCCGCTTGAGCAGGGCCGGAAGCGAGCCATCGAGCGTCTCGACCTCGATTCCGGCGACCGCATTCTCATTCTCGGCTGTGGCACCGGCTCAGATCTCAAGTACCTTCCACGCGGAGCCAAGGTCACCGCCATCGACGCGGCCCCGGCGATGATCCGGCGCACGAGAGCCCGGGCCGAGCGCCTCGGGATGGAGGTGGATGCTCGGGTTGGGGACGCCCAGGCGCTCCCGTTTGAGGACGGAGCGTTTGACGCGGTGCTCCTTCACCTCATTCTTTCGGTCGTGCCCGACCCACAGGCCGTCGCGGCCGAAACGACCCGCGTGCTCGCCCCCGGCGGCCGCGTGTCGGTCTACGACAAGTTTGCCCCGGAAAGTGAGGAATCGTCACTGCTTCGCCGGGCGCTCAATCCGGCGGCCCGGTTTCTGTTCTCAGACCTCACCCGACGACTGGAGCCACTTCTCTCTTCTGCCGGTCTTGAGGTGAAAGGCTCCCGGGAGACCGTGCTCGGGGGGCTCTATACGGTCGCCGTAGCTACCCACACGTCGTCTGAGGAGTAGCACCACGGAAACACCCGTGCCCATTTTACTCAAGCAACCTCGCCAACCCCGCGCTTAGGCAATGGACTGTTGTGATCACTGCCAGGACACAAAGGAC
Source organism: uncultured Salinivenus sp. (assembly GCA_964564875.1). GTDB lineage: Bacteria > Bacteroidota > Rhodothermia > Rhodothermales > Salinibacteraceae > Salinibacter. The sequence goes on along the minus strand of CAZMDV010000077.1, from coordinate 829 downwards.
CTCTTCGACGACGAGAAGGCAAAGACGGAGCTTCGGAAGTACCGGAAAAATGGACCGCCCAACAAGTGTACTCGCCTCTTGATCGAGGGTCTTAAGACGCTGGACGTTGAGGGTAAGACGCTACTGGACGTGGGCGGAGGCGTCGGGATGATTCCCCTGGAGCTGCTGCCGGAAGGAATCTCCGAGTCGACGCTCGTAGAAGCGTCCCGTCCCTACCTGGCCGTAGCGAAGCAGGAAGCCCGGCGGCGGGGATTCGGTGGACGAACCTCTTTCGAGCATGGAGACTTCGTAGACCTCGCGCCGGGGCTCCCGGAAGCCGACCTCGTGACGCTCGACCGGGTGTTCTGCTGCTACCCCCACATGGAGCGGCTCGCCCGGGCCTCCGCACAGAAGGCCTCTCGCTGGTATGGCGTGACGTATCCGAAGCCGCGGTGGTATGGCAACGTCATCGAAAAACTGGCCGGAGTCTACTGTTGGGCACGCGACATGGACTTCCGGATGTACGTGCACTCTGGGATTGAGAAGGCGATCCGGAGCGAAGGATTCGAGCCGTTCTACCAGGTGGAGACAATCCTGTGGAGGGTCGAGCTGTACGAGCAGAAGGGAGCCTTTGGCTGCAACAGAGTGTCTCGATAGCGGGGGTTTCTACAGCAATCTCTTCGGCTCATTTTACCCTCCTGAGTGGTGCTGAGGAGGGGGTGAGGGGCCACCCAAAACTGATCCAGGTCAAGCCACATCGGCGCAGTAGGCGATAGACCATCGTTCGTAAGAGGCGAAGGGGTCGAGAGCCATCGCATGTGTGCACCTCCCGACGATAGTTAATGTAGGT
>CAZMDV010000076.1:0-10020 GCA_964564875.1 uncultured Salinivenus sp. | reverse complement strand
CCGTGCCACGCGCGGATTAGGAAGACGTTCCTCTTCCGCTTGGCCCAGCTCAGGGACGTCCGCGCGGCATGGCGCCGGGGCCGAACCGCGACCGGCCCCGGCATCGAATTGGTTCAGGAAGAGGCGCTTCCGTCATCCGCGCCCGACGTGGGCGCGGCCGCCTGATCCGCCCCCTGGCCGCCATCCAGACCCAGGGTTTCGTCGAGGAGGTTGCCCGCAATCTGGATAAAGTCCTGCTCGGTAATGATTCCGACGAGGCGGTCTTCGCGCACGACGGGGAGGGCCCCGATCTCGTGCTCCCGCATCAATTCCACAGCTTCGAGGGTGGGCCGATCTGGCGAGACCGAAATCGGGTCCTCCACCATGATCCCGCCCACGGGAACCCCACCTTCGGGGCGTTCTCTGCGCTCGGCCATGTGCCGCAGAAGGGACCGATGGCTCACGAGGCCAACCAGTCGGTGCTGGGCGTCCTCCACGAGCACGTGGCGGATCTTCTGCCAGTCCATGAGCCGCGCCACAAACTCGATCGACTCCTCCTTGTGGACGGTGAAGAGGTCGGTCGTCATGTAGTCTTCGACGTTCGTATCCTTCATGCCTGTGGGGGAGTACCCCTCCTCGAGGGTAGCCAGCGGCCACTCGTGCACGGGGTTGCCTTCTTTCTGGCGCTCCACCATGGCGCGGGTGAGGGCGCCGAGGCGCTCGGCCCGCGAGCCCACCTCCGCCATGCGCGCCAACGAGTCGAGCTGCCACTCCGAGCCGGTCTGCTGGGTTTCCACGCGCCGCTGGATGATGCCGAGGTAGCGGTCGATGTCCTCCGAGTTGATGCCGGAGTTCTCAAGTCCTTTTTCGGCGCGCGGAATGAGCGTATCGAGGATAAGCTCGTGAGCAGGCCGGTTCGAGCCGTCGAGCCACTTAAACTGAGAGGCCAGACCGTTGCGGGCGGCAGCGTTGAAGTTGTACCGGGCTTCGTAGAACTCGATGTGCTCGGACACGTCTCGGTACTCGTCGGCGAGCCCGGCCACGAGCCCGTACCAGAAGACGGCGTTGGCGATCTCATCGACGACGGTCGGGCCGGAGGGCAGGACGCGGTTCTCGATGCGGAGGTGCGGTTTCCCGTCCGTGATGCCGTAGCAGGCGCGGTTCCACCGATACACGGTGCCGTTGTGGAGCTGAAGGGCCATGAGATTGGGCACGCCGCCCGCTTCGAGCGTCCTCAGCGGATCTTCGTCCAGCTCTGTGGTCAGGAGGACCCGGAAGCGGGAGATGTCCTCCTTGAAAATCTCCATCACGGAGTCCTCGACCCAACTGGTGCCAAAGTGGACGCGGGGACTCATCTCCCGCAGGTACAGGTTGCTCGACCGGGTATCGACGGCCTGCTGGAAGAGAGCGATGCGGGTTTCGCGCCAGAGTCGCTTGCCGAACAGGAGGGGCGAGTTCGTCGCGGCCGCCAGGCACGGCGCGGCCACCACCTGCGCGATGTTGTAGTAGCGCGGAAACTCCTCTGGCGACACCTGGAAGTGGGTCTGGAAGCTCGTGTTGCACCCCTCCAGCATGATGGAGTCGTGCTTCACGAACAGCTCGTCAATGCCCCGGATTTGGTATTGCCCGGGACCGCCTCGCAGGCGCGAGAGGGCGTCGTTGAGGGCGTAGTACCGGGGCCGCGGGGTCATGTAGTCAAGTGCAAAGTCGGAGAGGTTCGCCGTGGGCAGGATCCCGGTCATGGCGATCTCGCTGTCTACCTGCCGCGTCAGCCCCCGCACCTCCTCGATGAGCTCCGAGGTGGCCGCCTCCATCTGCTCGAAGCAATCGTCCCCGTACTGGAGCGGGTCCATGTTGAACTCGACGTTGAACTTCGTCAGCTCCGTGACGATGCGCTCATCGGTATTCTGTTCGAGCACCTGCTCGATCACCGGCGCGGGCTCGCCGCGCTCGTCGACCATGAACAGCTCCTGTTCAGCCCCAATACGACGAACGCCCGTCTCAAACATGTCTTCATGGAGCATTAGCTCGAGGGCGCGAACGTCGCGCATCAGATGATTCGTAAACTCGCGGAGCACCGAGGGCTTGGCATCACGGCGTACGCTGTGTTCACCCATAAGTAGTGATAAGATTCTGCGAGAGCATGGCGTGGACCTTCCCGTCTCCCGTCCCGGCACCCGTCGTCGGTCCCAAGATCCTCGGGAGCTAGCTAGGGCCAATTCCGAGACCAACCACGGTCTACTGGTCACAAGGAGTAATGTAGAAACAGTTCGCGGTCATTATCAAATCGGAATGAACCACGCAAGCCGCCCACCCGTCTGAATGTAGGATTCGGTTGCGGAACCAAGGGTGCGACTCGGCAACGGTCCGCCTCGACGAGGATGACGATGGGCCGCCGGGGACCGTTCGGGCACGTGCCGTCTGTCCTGCCGGAGCATGCTCGTCGCCCTCATCGCCCCTTCACGCTCGTACCACAGGTCAAGCTGTACCCAGTGATTGTGTTGTGCCCGACGCCCCTCTGGTTGGTCCGGCGCGGTGGCGCTGCCCTCCTGTGCGCACTTCTCGTCGCAGGAGGGATGTCCTCAGAGAGCGTCGCGGCACCTCGCCCCCCCTCGGCTCCCGCCGACACCACGGACGATCCTCGCGTGCAGACGCATCTAATGAAAGGCGTCACCCAGGCACAACTCGGAGACCAAGAGGAGGCGATCGTGCATCTCAAGTCTGCCCTTAACCGGGCTCCCGGCGAGCCAGCCCTCCTTCAAGCCCTCGCCGATGCTCACGCCGCGCAGGGCGACTACGCAACCGCCCTCTTCTACGCCCGGCAGGCCCGGCAGCACGGAAAGAAGCGCCCCTACTACCACCGCCGACTGGCCGAATTGCAGCGACAGGCGGATCAGCCCCAGAATGCCCTCCAGACCTACAAGGACTTGGTGGCCCGCTTTCCCGAACACGAGCGTGGCTTGCGGGCCCTGGCGGACCTCCAGGCGACGATGGGCCGGCCAGCAGCCGCCCTCAAAACGTATCGGGCCCTACTGGAGCACACCCCCCAACCGTCGGTGACTGTGTACCAGCGGATGCTTGCGCTCTATCGTGAGACCCGCAATTCACAGGGGATCACAGAAATGCTCCAGGCCCTCGTCGAACGCCGCCCCAACCGCCGCAAGTATCGCCACCTTCTGGGCGAGCACCACGCCAACGAAGGCCGCCCCGAAAAGGCCCTCGACTTCTTGGCCCCACTGGCCGAGCAGCGGCCCGACGACGCGGCTCTTCAGCGACAGGTACGCCGGCTCTCCCAGGAGACCGGTCGCGTGACGGCCACCCGCTCCGCCGACGAGGGGGAGTCCTCCGGAGCCCCGGACACCCGGTCGGTGGACCAGCTCGTGGTCCGTGCCGAGTCCAGGTTCAACGCGGCTACCGCGTCCCCGCTCCCCGACTCGACTGCTCTGCGCACCGCCAAAGATCTACTTCGGCGTGCCCTTGAGCGCGCCCCCACCCACATGTCCGCCCTGACTCTGCTCGCCCGCATCCACCAGGTGGAGGGCGACTACCGGAAGGCCGGACGGGTGCTAGAGCAGGCGCTGGAGGATCATCCGCGCGACCCTAACCGATGGGCCCAGGCCGCGGCAGCGTACCTGAACGCCGGCCGGCCCCAGAAGGCCGCAGCTCTCGCCGAGGAAGGCTTGTTGCTCTTCCCGGGGAACGACTCACTCGCCCAGTCAGCTGGGCGGGCCCGTCTCCATTCAACACATCACGAGCGCGCGCTAGATCATTTCCAGCGGGCTCTGGACCTCCACAAGGGCAACGCGGCCTCCCCTGCCGAAACCGCTCCCCTCAAGGCCGGCCTCGGGCTCGTCTACACCCACCTCGATCGCCCAGGAGACGCCGACGCGGCGTTCGAAGCGGCCCGCTCCGCGGCCCCCGATCACCCCGTCGTCCTTCGCCGCCTGGCCTACAGCCTAGCGCTTCGAGACACGCAGCTGGACCGCGCCCTTAGACTGGCGCGCCGTGCCGTGGAGGAGTCTTCGGACGATCCTCTGTGTCTCGACGCGCTCGGGTGGGTGCACCTCCGGCGCGGCGATCCGAGGGCCGCCCGCCGCCCGCTTCAGAAGGCAATGGAGCTCGGCCCGCCGTCGGCGCGGCTCCTCGAACACTATGGCGACATGCAGCACGCCCTAGGCATGGACGCGGCGGCGCGGAACTCCTGGCAAAAAGCGCTCGATCGAGCTCCAGACCGGGACGCCCTCGAGAAGAAACTCGAAGAGGTCCCCACCTCGTAACATTTTTTTACATGTTTTCGCGCCCCAGTAGCAGGGAAGTTCTCGCCTCCGTATCCCTCGCACAAGTGCTACGGCTCTTATCTTGACCACTCCGCTGTCCGGGTCCCCCTCCCATCTCTTCCTCCTGGCGCTCGGGAGTGTTCTCATCGTCATGGGCTGCAGTAGCTCGGCCCCGCCAGCAGGGACCGCCGAGCTGCCCGACCGCTTTCCCAATCACTCGGTCGACCAAATTCGACGCCAGATCTTAGGGTCGACCGACACCCTCCGGACCTATGCCGCGAAGGCACGCGTCAGGGTCGAGTCGCCCGACCAAACCCGCTCATTCAATGCCGTCGTGCGCCACCGGCGGGCCGATTCTCTCTACATGCGGTTCAGTCTGTTTGGGGTCGAGGGGGGGCGGCTGCTGCTGACCCGCGACAGCGTCTTTTTTTACGACTCCCGAAAGGCAATCCTCCGCGTGGGACCGGTCCGGGCCGTTCAACAGATTTTTCCCGCACCGGTGGGGTCGGATCAGTTTTTCGAAACCATGCTCGGGCTCCTTGCCCCGGAGCCTCGTACCTCCTGGTCCGTGCAAGCCGACAGCTCCCTGTACTACTTTTCGGGGCCCGCCAACCGCGAGCGCTACACAGTGGATCCGATCCGCTGGCGAGCTGTACGGTACGAACGGAGATCTTCGAGCGGAGCGGTCGTGGAAAAACGGCTGTTTTCAGAGTTCAGGCCCGTGGAGGGGGTCGTTCTTCCCGCCCAACTTATCTTCCAGCGACCCGGGGCCGACCTCCGGGCCGTGGTGAACTACCGGGAGATGAGACTTAACCCCTCGAACCTCTCGTTTGCCCTCGACGTGCCCGCTGAGGTGCCGCGCAAGCCGTTTCGCTAGCCGGCGGCCCGGGCTGACGTTTCATCTGCCCCTCCCTCAGAGCAATTCTCCTCGTCGGTCTTCGCATGCGGATTTCGAGGCCACGCGTCAAGGTTGCCATACCCCATTGCCTCCGCTGGACTGGGGTCCTAATGATCGGGTTCGGGGCCGTGCTCCTGTTGTCCCTACCGGCCCGCGGGCAAGACCCTACGGCTCAGCGAAAGTCGACGGAGAAGCAACTCGATCAGCTCGAGCGGCAGATCCAGCGCGAAAAGCAACGACTCCAGGAAACGCGGAAGGCCGAGAAGTCCACGCAAAAAAAGCTAAAGTCGCTCCAGCGAGAGATCGCACTTCGGGAAAAGCTCGTCTCGACCTACCAAATCCGGCTCAAGCAGTTGGGACGGGAGCGGTCCCAGCTTCGCGACACGCTGGACACGCTCCAGCAGCGGCTCGCCACGCTCCGGGACGAGTACCAGCGCAGGCTCGTGCACGCTTATAAGTACGGCCGCCTCCACGACCTGGCCCTCCTCCTTGCCTCCCGCTCCATCAACCAGATGCTCGTGCGTGCCCGCTACCTCCAACGGTTTGCCAACGATCGACGCGAACAGCGGAGCGCCATGCAGAAGGCGGCCCAGGAGGTCCGAGCCTCCCGAGAAGCACTGGCCGAGAAGCGGGCCCGAACCCGTCAACTTCTCGCTGAGGCCCGCACCGAACGAAAAAACCTCCGAGCCCTCCAACAGGACCGGCGGAAGGTGATCGACAAGCTCCAGGCCCGGCGCTCCGAACTCGAGGAAGAGATCGAAAAAAAGCAGCGGCAGGCCCAAGAACTCGAGCGACGGATCCAGAAGCTGGTCGCCAAGGCCGAATCGGGGTCCCCGGAGACCGCTTCCGAGAACCGACCAACCGAGATCTCGGCTGCACTCTCGGCCTCGTTCAGGAAAAATCGAGGGTCCCTTCCGTGGCCGGTGGAGGGCGCCGTCACGGCCGACTTCGGAAACCGGGTGGATCCGGTGCACGGGACCTCAACCTATCATCCGGGCATCCTGATCGCCACCCCTCCGAGAAGCCAGGTCCAGGCGGTCTTCGATGGAATTGTGAGCGGCATCGACTTTGTGCCCGGCTACGGCACCTACGTCGTCGTCCGCCACGGGGAGTACCTCTCGGTCTATAGCAACTTTTCGAGCCTCGCCATCTCCGAAGATCAGCGCATCGAAGCGGGGCAGGTGATCGGGCAGTCCGGCACCGAGAACGAGCCGCGGGGAGCAAGTCTCTTTTTCGGGGTCGTCAACCGATCGTCGAGTGAGTTCGTGGACCCGACAAAGTGGCTCTCCGGTCGCTGAACGCCTCGCCCCCGTGCGGGTCGGATTCACAGAAACCTTTCGGCCCACCGGAGGCGGCAGTTTGGGATTGAGAGCCGGCGGGGCGTATTTTTGGTGTCGTGTTTGTCCCCTGATCGGACGCAGACCCCAAGATTGAAGCCCGACGGACGACAGGAGCCCCGGCAATCGTTGGGCGCCGCCGGGCGAGTGAAGAAGTCGTTTCCCCGAGACTTACGGCGACGCGGGCCGTATGCAGTTATCGGGCTTCGGGCCCTCTCGCATCTTCCTCTGATTGATCCTCGCACACCTATGGCTACGCACTACGACTGCGTCATCATCGGCAGTGGACCGGGCGGCTACGAGACGGCGATCCGCGCCTCCCAACTCGATATGAACACAGCCATCGTCGAGAAAGACAAACTGGGGGGGGTGTGCCTGAACGTCGGCTGCATCCCCACGAAGGCGCTCCTCAAAAGCGCCGAAGTGATGTCGGAGACCACGCACCTGGATGAGTTTGGCCTGGAACTGGAGGGCTCCGTGTCCCCAAACTTTCCGAGCGTTATTGAGCGGAGTCGGGGCGCAGCCAACCAGATGAACCAGGGGGTGCAGTTCCTGATGAAGAAAAACGACATCGACGTCCTGCGCGGGCACGGACGGCTTACCGCCGCGGACACTGTGGAGATCGAACCGTCCGTCAACATGGACGGCGACGAGGTGGGGGAAGAGCAAACCGTGACGGCCGACCACATCATCCTGGCTACCGGCGCCCGACCCAACGAGCTTCCCTTCCTCCCCATTGACGGCGAAAATGTGGTCGACTACGAGAACGCCATGCTCCAGACCGATCAGCCTGATTCGATGGTGATCGTGGGGGCTGGGGCCATCGGGGTCGAGTTTGGCTACTTTTACCACCACATGGGCACCGAGGTTACCATCATCGAGGTAGAAGATCGGATGGTGCCGAACGAGGACAAGGACGTGTCCGACGAACTCGAACGCAGCTACAAAAAGGCGGGCATCGACGTGATGACGGGGGCCAACGTACAGGGCGTCGATGACAGCGAGACCTCGCTGCAGGTAGAGGTCGAGACCGACGAGGGCACTGAGCACATCGAGTGCGAGCAGGTCCTTTCCGCCGTGGGCGTGGTAGGCAACGTGGAAAACATCGGCCTTGAGGAGGTCGGGGTCGAAACAGAGGGCAACGACATCGTGGTGGACGACTACTACCGCACCAACGTGGACGGCGTCTACGCCATCGGCGACGTGACGGGTGCCCCCTGGCTCGCCCACAAGGCCAGCCACGAAGGCATTCTCTGCATCGAGAACATCGCGGGCCACGACGTCCGTCCGATGGACCCGATGGACATCCCCGCCTGCACGTACTGCCAGCCGCAGATTGCCTCGGTCGGCCACACCGAAGCGGAGGCGAAGGAGGCTGGCTATGACGTCAAGGTCGGGAAATTCCCCTTCAAGGCGAACGGCAAGGCCGCGGCGCTGGGGCACCAGGACGGCTTCGTGAAAACCATCTACGACGATAAGTATGGCGAATTCCTGGGCTGCCACATCATTGGTCAGGATGCCACCGAATTAATTTCCGAGGTCGTAGCGTCCCGAAAGCTGGAAACAACCGGCTTCGAGATCATGGAGTCAATGCACCCACACCCCACCCTGTCGGAAGCGGTAATGGAGGCGACCCGCGACGCCTACGGCCAGCCGATTAACATCTAATTCCAGCGCCCTGTGTGGGTGTCTGGGCGTTTGGGGGTACGGTGGACAATCACTCATACTCCCCTCTCTTCAACCGATGGAGCCCCAAGCACCGTTCTCCGACTACAAGCGCGAGCGAGGAAAGCCTCGGCCCGGCTTACTGCACAGCCTGCTCCGGACGACCCTCATCGGCCTGCTGGGTGAGTGCGGAGAGTTCTTCGGCAGAGGAATTCCGTGCCACTTCGGAGGGCCGTTTCTCTTGATGCCATTGACCGCGTTTGCGGTCCGGTCCGCCACGAGAGGGGTCGTCGAAGAGGCCGCCTCCCCCTGCTCGATCGCGAGGTAGCCGATGGTTTCGGTGATGTGTCCGCCCCGGGCCTGGACTCCGAAGCGTACTCTGCTCACTTCCTCCGGGGGTTTTGTTACGCAGGCGATCCGGAGCGGGAAGCCCGAGCGCCACGTGAAAGAGCACTCCGGCCACGCCAGTTGGGAACCCTCCAACCGGTACGTTGAGGAGGCGGGGACCTTTCAGGACAATCTTCCCGAAGATATTGACCTCTAAAGAACCTCTGGCTCTGGCAAGCATCCGGCAGAGAGACGGGAAGAGGCCTCAACCAGAAGACCTCCACCAGGGCGACTGCAACACTGCCTTCCTCCCCCCTGTAGAAGCTCATCCAGTAGGACAGGCTGTCACGTCTCCGACGACAAGTTGCAACGCTAAGAAGACTGATCCCCATGTCTAGCTCCTCCACCCCGTCCCACACGGTTGAGTCGCTTGAGGATCTTGAAGGCGCGGCGCTCACCGGCCTGCTCGAATTGATCGACGAAGGCCTCCCGGCTGAGCTGGCCGGCAAAATGGAGAAGCGCCTCGGGATCGCGCCGGAGAAGATGGCCCGTCTTCTTGGCATCTCGCCCCGCACCCTGAAGCGCCGCCGCGAGGACGGCACGCTCAGCCCTGTGGAGTCCGAGCGTCTCTACCGCATCATGCAGCTTCTACAGGCAGCTACCAGGGTTTTCGGCAGCGAAGAAGAGGCCCGCTCCTGGCTGAAACGTCCACAGGTGCGCCTCGGCGGAGAAATCCCCCTCGAGATTGCCCGGCTGGAACCGGGGGCCCGAGAGGCCGAGCGCCTCCTCGGCCGGATCGAGCACGGCATTCCGGCCTGAACGTAGTTTCCGGACGTGCTTCGGGTTGGGCCGGCCGATCGGTTCTCCCTGCGATCGCCCCTCCCTGCTTTAGGCAAACGCCGACGGCAACGATGGCGACAGCGATTTGGCGGCTCACGCACGAGCGCTACGCCGAGTCCGCATTCAGCGGGGACGGGGCGCGCCAGTACGGGGGGCGCTTCAACAGCCCGGGGACTCCGGTCGTGTATACTGCCGAAAGCCTTCCGCTCGCACTCGTCGAGACGTTGACGGGCCTGGAGCGCTACGATCAACTCCGCCCCTACGTGTTCTTTCGGGCAGAGCTTCCGGTGACGCTGATTGCCGAGGTCGGGGAAGACGACCTGCCTGAGGGGTGGGACCAGCATCCGCCTCCCTCCCAGTCGCAGCAGGTGGGCGACCGATGGGCCTCCCGCGAGGCGTCGGTTGCCCTCAAGGTCCCCTCCGTGGTCGTCCCCTACAGCTATAACTACCTCCTCAATCCGGCCCACCCGGCGTTCTCCGACGTCGAGAGTGGACCGGCAGAGCCGTTTCCCGTCGACGAACGGCTGATCCCCGAGCGGTAGGCATGTGCTCTTCTGCGGCAGTTCAGGCAGCCAGCAGTTCGAGGACCTGTCCGATAGGTTCGGTTATGAGACACGTAAAACACCGCAAATGAAAGGGGCCAAGTTGGCGGACCGAAGGACATTTGTCCAGCCCAATCTCCCAAACCGCAGGGACG
>CAZMDV010000075.1:0-10066 GCA_964564875.1 uncultured Salinivenus sp. | reverse complement strand
GTGACGGGTGTCTGGGAGAAAATGCCCCGTAACTCTGTCACCCAGTTCCGCGGGGCCGAGTACCGGATGCTGCTCTCGGAGGCAGGGACGTGGGATTTCGCCGAGAAGGCGAGCTGGGAGCAGTGGCAGAGCCCGTTCCTCCTCCAGTACGTCCGGCTGGCCGAGAACACGAGCGTCGACGACCTCCGGGCCACGCTGACCGATCTCATTCGGTCCCGCGCGCCCGACGACCTGAAGGAGACGCTCGCCGCAGACCTCCGTCCGCTGACGGCGGTTTACCTGACCCACGCCGACAACGCAGGGTGGCAGCGCATCTATCTGGTCGCGGCGCTGGCGGCACTCGTCCTTCTCATTGCCGGCATTAACTTCACGAACCTGGCGACGGCCCGCTCGCTGGACCGCGTCCGCGAGATTGGGGTGCGCAAGACGCTCGGCGCCCATCGCGGCCAGCTGGCGGGGCAGTTTCTCGTCGAGGCTCTTCTCGTGAGCACGCTCGCCACCCTGGTCGGGGCCGGGCTCGTCGCGGTGGGGCGTCCCGCATTCGAACAACTGGTCGGATTCGACCTCGTGCTTTCGGCGCCGTGGGATGCCGTGACAATCGGCAGCCTGGCGGGACTGGCCGTGGTCGTGGGCCTGCTCTCGGGCGCCTATCCCGCCGCCGTGCTCTCTGGGTTCCAGCCGATTGCCGTGCTCCGCGACCGCCTGTCGCTCGGCTGGTCGGCGGGCGCGATCCGAAAGGGGCTCGTCGTCGTGCAGTTTGCCCTCGCCATCGCGCTCATGGCCGGGGTGTACGTGTTGAACCAGCAACTCCAGTTCGTAACGAGTCCGAACGCGCCCTACCCGACGGATCGCATGCTGGTGATCGACTCGGTGCCACGCGATTTTTCGCCCGAGGGATACCGCCGCATGCAGACTGTCCGCGACCGGCTTGCGGCTCAGCCCGGCGTCGAGGCGGCGAGTGTGTCGTTTGACGTGCCGCAGGTCGGGACGGGGACCGGAGGCGCCGAGCTGCGACGGTCGGAGTGGCCGGCCTCGCGCACGATCCAGGCGGGACAGTACCGCGTCGACGCGCACTTCGACGAGGCCTACGACCTGACCGTCGCGAAGGGCCGCTTCTTCCGCGAGCCCGTCCCCGACGATTCGGCACGGGTCGTAATTAACGAGGCCGCGGTCAAGCAGCTGGCTCTCCGGGATCCAATTGGAACGGAGCTCGAATGGGAGGGCGTGGGGACGGTGACGGTGATTGGGGTCGTCGAGAACTTCAATGCCCAGAACGCGCGGGCCGGCATACAGCCCGTTGTCCTCCGCGCCCTGCAATCGGGCGAGTGGTTTCGGTCGGTGTCGGTGCAACTGGCGGTGGGTGCGAGGGGGGGCGTTCAGGCCGTGCGCTCCGCGTGGGCAGAGGTGCTGCCCGACGCGCCCTTCGCGTACCGCTTCCTCGACGCGAAAATCGCCGGCGCCTACCAAACGGAGCAACAGACGCGTCGCATGGTGGGGGCCGGAGCGGGACTTGCCCTCTTCGTTGCCCTCCTCGGGCTGATCGGCCTCACCGGGTTCACCGTGCGGCGCCGCACGAAGGAGATCGGCATTCGGAAGGCCCTCGGCGCGACAGTGGGACACATCGTACGCTTGCTCTCGAGGGACGTGGCAACGCTGGTCGGGATCGCGTTTCTCGTGGGCGGCCCGGTGGCGTACCTCCTCGCCCGGTGGTGGCTACAGGATTTTGCCCGCCGCATTGCCCTCACGCCCTGGCCGTTCCTGGCGGTGGGCGGGGTGGCGCTGGTCTCTGCACTAGCGGCCGTCAGCATACACGCGGTTCGCGCTGCCCGAATCGACCCAGCGGCCACCCTCCGCGATGAATAACGCGTACGGGCGAAGAACGAGCGGACCGCCCGTGTGCTCACACGCACAAACGCTCACACCCATCCATGCTTCACAATTACCTTGTCACAGCCCTGCGCGCCCTGCGCCGCCACCTCGGCTTCACGGTCATCAACGTGATCGGTCTCGGGGTCGGAATTGCGGCGTGCCTGCTCATTGCGCTGTTCGTGCGCCACGAGCTCAGCTACGACAACTTCCACGAGGACGCCGATCGGATTTACCGACTCGTGAGCGACTTCGGCAACACGGCCATGCCCGCCACCACCTGGCCTACGATCCACGCACTCCAGGAGCAGAATCCCTCGCTCAATGCGGCCCCGTTCTTCGAAGCGTCCGCCGTGGTGCATCGGAGGACGAATCGCTTCAACGAGGACCCGATCTTCGTGGCGAAGCCGTCCTTCTTCGAGGTGTTCACGTTTCCCACCCGACGCGGCACGGCGAAGATGGCTTTCGAAGAGCCCTACACCGCCGTCCTCACGCCCGAGATGGCAAACAAGTACTTCGGAGACGCCAATCCGGTGGGCAAAACCTTGGAGATGACAGGACTCAACTGGGGCGACAAGACTGTGGAGGTCACCGTCACGGGAATCCTGGAGCCGATTCCCGAGGCTTCTCACTTCCACCCACAGATCATCGTCTCCTGGGCTACGATGGACGCGGCGTTCAACTTCACCGAGCGCATGCGCGACGGCTCGGGGGGTGGGTTCCGGGCGTACTTCAAATTGCCGGACGGCGCAACGCCCGACTCCCTTGCCGCCGCGTTTACGGAGCAGGCCGAGACCCGGCTCGGAGACGACTGGCGCGGCGCCACGCTCCGACTCCAGCCCCTCACCGACATCCACCTCTACTCGGACCTCAGTCTCGAAATAGAGCCCAATGGGTCGGCAACCTACGTCTACCTCTTCGCCACCATCGCGCTCTTCATCCTCCTCCTTGCAGGCGTCAACTTCGTGAACCTGTCCACGGCCCGCTCGCTCGAACGGGCACAGGAGATCGGCGTGCGGAAGACCATCGGGGCGGGCCGTCCACAGATCCTCCGACAGTTCATGACCGAGGCGGCAATCCTCGTCGGGGGAGGGCTCGGGCTGGCCGTCCTTCTCGCCCTCCTGGCCCGTCCCCTCTTCGAAGTGCTCACGGGCGTCCCCCTCTCATTCGACGCGTTCACCGATCCCTACACGCTCGCGGCCTTCGCCAGTATCGGGCTGATCACCGCATTGGGCGCGGGAAGCTACCCGGCCTTCGTGCTGAGCCGGTTCGACCCGGCGCGCGTACTCGGCGGCAGATCGCGGAGGAGCGGACATCGGTCCGGACACGGGGCTTCGCTGCTACGGAAGGGCCTCGTGGTGTTTCAGTTCGCGACGGCGGTGGTGCTCGTCACGGGCACGATTGCGGCCTACTGGCAGCTCGACTACCTCCAGCAGGCCAGCCTTGGGTTCGACGCGGAGCAGGTCGTGACCGTCCCACGCCCACCCGCCGCGGAGTCGACGGCGGTTTCGCAGACCTTTCTGCGGGAGGCGGCAGAGGTGCCCGGCGTAACGGGGGGGTCGCAGGCGTCGGAGCCGCTCCCGGGAACCCTTCAGGCGAGCGTCGGCGGGGCGTTCGATGGGCTTGGCGTTCCGGCGGAGGAGCGCCACACCCTGCGCCTCGTGACCGTGGGGCACGACTTTTTTGAAACCCTCGGGGTGAGGCCGGTGGCGGGCCGCACGTTCGAGCGCGACCGCCCCGCCGACTCGTCCGCCGTCGTCCTCAACCGGGCCGCCTTCGAGCAATTGGCGCAGGACCTCCCGTCCGACCAGCGGACCCCGGCCGAGGCAGTGGGACGCTCGCTCGACGTGAGCGTGGGGTGGCTGGGGAGCCGTCCCGACGTCATCGGGGTCGTCGAGGACCTTCACCTCGCTACGCTCCACCAGTCGATTGAGCCGATGGCCTTCTTCCTCGACCCAACACTGCTTGACACCTATTACCTTCGGATCGACGCGACCCGGGCGAGTCAGGGCCTCGCCAACGTGGAGGAGGTATGGCACCGGTTCTTTCCGAATGCTCCCTTCGCGTACGAGTTCGCCGACCAGTCCTTCGCGGCTGCCTATCGGGCCGATCAGCGGACCGCCACGCTCTTGGGCGTCTTTGCTGGCCTCGCCGTGTTCGTCGCCTGCCTTGGCCTTTTCGGCTTGACCGCGTTTGCCGCCCGGCAGCGGCGCCATGAAATTGGGGTCCGGAAAGCCGTCGGGGCTTCAACGGAGCAGGTCGTAGGGTTGCTCTCGAAGGACTTTCTCCGGCTCGTGGCCCTGTCCATCGTCCTCGCCGTGCCGGTGGCGTACGTCGCGCTGACCCAGTGGCTCGATACGTTTGCCTACCACATCGACCTCGGCCCCGGGGGCTTCCTCCTGGCCGGGGGCGGGGCGCTACTGATCGCCCTCGTCACCGTGAGCACACAGGCCATCCGGGCCGCCCGCCTCGACCCAACAACAGTGCTCCGCAACGAGTAGAGAGCCAGGGCCCGTCTTAGGCACGTGGTGGCCGAAGGAGAATGCGTGTGCTCTCCCCGGGTGAAAGCCCTCCCCCGTCCCTCCGCGTAGATGACTGGAGGGGGGTGCGGATCAGCACCTCCTCTCCGAGATCACCCCCGACGCGTCTCGGCGTGGGGCTCCAGAAGTTCGGGATATTTCTCCTCGATCTCAGCTTCGAGATCCGCGTCGAGCCGGGCCTTGAACAGCGTCTCGGCCTCGGCGAAGGTCTCGGCCGTGGCGTGTCGGACGCCCTCAAGATTCGCGCCCCGGAGATTGGCCCCGGAAAGGATGGTCTCCTGCTCGTCCTCCGACGTCGCCCCTCCCACAAACACCCCAAAATGGGCCCCTGAAAAGTCGGCCTTCCGGAGATTGGCCCCGGAGAAGTCCGCCGTTCCAAGATACGCGTCCGACAGATCGGCATTCTGAAGGTCGGCGCCGGACAAGTTGGCCTCGTGGACCGAGGTCTCCGAAAGGTCTGCGTCCTCCAGATCCGCGTCCGCCAGGTACGCCTCTCTCAGGCTCTCAGGGGGAACCCCCTCTCGGTTCAGCCGCCGGACGTTGCCCACGATCCGGTACGTTGCCATTTCGCTCTCCCATCCGAGCAGGTCGTTGATGGCATTGGTGTACTTCTCGATTCGCCGCCGCCGCTCAGCCTTCTGGTCGAACCAGAGCAGAAGACAGCCGAAGAGAAGGAGGTCCATGAGCACGCCGTGCGCCTCCGCCAGCAAATTCAACGTGAACTCCGGTTCGTTGGCCCATTCGTCCAGAGAGGCGGGCACGAGCATCCCTGCGAAGATGAGGAACACCAGGAAGGAGAGCAGGACCGGTCGATCAGCGCGCAGCGGCGCAATTTTCTGCTCTACGAAGTTCCGTGAGAACCAGTCTCTCCAGGAGGACGAGGTCGTAGACGGCATTGGACAGGATTGGGGTTTTGAGAGACAGTCTGTACGAGGCGTAGAGGGCATCTCAAACGCCGGGGCCGGGATGCGAATTCTGTGGGGGACTGAGTGTTCGCGGGCAGGCCCGGAGAAATAGGTCCCGAACGCAACGTTCCCAGGCGAAAGGCGTCTACATTCCTCCGCGTACTGCCCACTACGTTCCCACCCCACCATCTCCGAGCACCAGATCTGGCTCCTTGCCATCGGACTGATTGCCCTGGACCTGACGCTGGTCGTGGTCCCCATCATCCCCTTCCTCGCAGCGTACATTCTCATCGTTCGGCCGGACTGGTTCAAGGACTTCATCGACGACGTGTACGACCGCTCCTGATGGGCCCGGCCACCTTTGTCGACGGGGCCCCCCCATCTCCTCTGGCCGGAGCGTCCGGGGCCAGGGCACTAAAGATCGGCGGACCGTCTTCGGGGAGATCCGGTGCGACGAAACGAGCGGCGCGGTTCCTCGTGCCGTCGAATGAAGCGACAGTTTCCCACGCCGCCGCCGTTTTCTTCCATCTCCCAGTTCTTCCCATGAGTCACGAGCATTTTGGGCGCGCGGTCCCCGGCCCCCTTCTGTTCTGGTCAGTCCTGATTGCCCTGGGTCTCGGGGCGGCTGTGCCTCCACCCTCGACCGCCCAGGAGACCCCCGACGCGGATACGGCATCGATCACGCTGGAGGAGGCGCTGACGAAGAATAGCTATCCCCTCCGGATCAAAGACGGATCGCTTCGAGGGACGGGCAGTGAGTGGCTGCGCGAGCAGGCCCGGGCCGCCACGATCATCACACTGGGGGAGTCGCACGGGACCCAGGAGATTCCGGCCATCATGAGCGCGCTTCTGAAGGATTTGCAGGCCGCCGGGGAAGTGGACCACCTGGCGCTCGAAGTGAGTCCGTGGACGGCGGACCTCATGACCGACTCGCTCCGAGCACCGGACTCCTCGTTCACCTCGTTCATGAAACGCCGCCCTGCGACCGTCCCCTTTTACGCCCTGCGACCGGAGCGGGACCTGGTGCAGAGTTTCGTCCGGCAGAGTAGCACCGAGCGGCCCCTCTGGGGGCTCGATCAGATCTTTGCGTTCGCCACGGACCTTGCGCTGGACCGATTGGCCGAACTGGCCCCGACCCCCGATGCCCGTCGGGCCGTCGCCAGAACCCGCGCCACCGGACAGGCCGACTCCACCACGGCCCCGAGCCTGAGCGGCCTCCCGCCGAGCATGCCTCTGCCAGTAAGTGTGTACCCGCCCGCGGCGTTCGACACGCTCGACACGTACTTCCGGGACATCGATGAGGGACAGCGCCTCATCGACGAACTGGCGATTAGCACGCAAATCTACCGCGTCAACGACACCAACAACTACCGCTCCAATCAAATCCGTGCGCGCTACCTCCGCCGAAATCTCCGGCGTCAGTACCAGCACGCGCAGTCGCGGACGGACGACGCGCCACAGGTCGCCATCAAGGTGGGCGGGGCACACGCCTACCGCGACCGCAGTCCCAACAACGCCCTCGACGTCGGCAACCTTGCGGTGGCCCTGGCGGAGCGATCCGGCGGGACCGCCCTAAACGTCGCCGTCTTCTGCGGCCCCAACTCGACGGCGCGCGACTTTCCCGCCGGGACAATGGACTGCTGGTCGGATCACAGAGCGCCCCTCAGAGCGGCACTGGGCGACGGTCCGACGCTGTTCGACCTGACCGCCATTCATCCCCTCCTGCACGAAGGCCCCCTCGATCCGCCGCCCCGAGTGGAACGCATGCTGTGGGCCTTCGACGCCGTGGTGCTCGTCCCCAACACGCAGCCGTCCATCCTTATCGCCCCGATCCTCACGCGCTGAGCGAGGGGGCGTCCGGGACGGAAGCCGCTGGGCCGACCGGCTGTTTTCTTTTCTCGCAATAACGGAACACCTTCGCACTCTCAATCCCAATCGCTTCCCCACACGCCATGGACTTGTCCGCCGCACGCATCGCCGTTCTCGTCGACAAATCATTCGAGGACCTCGAGTTCTGGGTCCCCACGATGCGACTCCAGGAAGAAGGAGCCGCGGTCGTGGTCGCCGGCCGGGAGGCCGACACGACCTTTACGGGTAAGCACGGCCTGACGGCCACGACGGAGGTGGCCGCCCGCACGCTCGACGCCGACACGCTCGACGCAATCGTGGTCCCCGGCGGCTGGGCCCCCGACAAGCTCCGCCGCGACGACGGGGTGACCGACCTCGTACGCGAGATGAGCGCTCAGAAAAAAATTGTGGCACAGATCTGTCACGCGGGCCTCGTCGGCATCTCGGCGGGCATCGTGGATGGGCGCCGGGCCACTGGCAGCCAGGGCATCAAGGACGATCTCGTGAACGCCGGGGCCGAGTGGGTCGATGAGGCGGCCTTCCAGGAGGACCACCTCGTATGGGGCCGCGTGGTGAAGGACATCCCGGCCTTTTGCCAGACGCTCGTCCAGGCCCTGGAAACCAGATAAACCGCAGAGGTGCGACTGTTCGGCTCCCTTCCCCAATGAGAAAAAGGGGATGGCCGGACGGCCACCCCCTTCACACGATACGAATCGGTCCGGATGGAGTCACCGGAACCGCCGGCTAGGTCACAATGTCGCTGTAGTTGTCGGCGACTGCATCCCAGTCCACGACATTCCACCACGCGTCGACGTAAGAGCCGCGCTCGTTCTGGTAGTTCAGGTAGTACGCGTGCTCCCAGACGTCCACCCCAAGGATGGGGGTGTGTCCCTCCATCAGCGGATTGTCCTGGTTGGGGGTGCTCGTCACCGAGAGGTCGCCATTGGGCTGCGCCACGAGCCAGCCCCAGCCGCTTCCGAACTGTCCGGTGGCGGCGTCGGCAAACTGCTCTTGGAAGTCGCCGTACGACCCGAACTGGTCGCTAATGGCGTCGGCAAGGTCCCCGTTCGGCTCGCCGCCCCCGTCCGGAGACATGATGTTCCAGAAGAGACGGTGATTGTAGAAGCCGCCGCCATTCTGGCGCACCGGCGTCCGAACGTCGGCCGGGAGCGTGTTGACGCCGGCAAGTAATTCTTCAATCGAGTGTTCCTGGAGGTCGTCATGCCCCTCCAGCGCATTGTTCAACTTCCGAGTATAGCCCGCGTGGTGTTTGTCGTGGTGGACCCGCATCGTTTGCTCGTCGATGTGCGGCTCCAGGGCGTCGTAGTCGTATGGCAAATCAGGGAGTTCGAAGGCCATAAGCTGTTCGGGAATTTGTGGGTGGATATTCCGAGGTGTTTCTCTGTACTAGCAGTGAAACGAACGGCGCAGCCTTAATTTTTGTTTTCGGTTTCCCGGAATTTCTCCCCTCCTCGGTTGCCCCGCGAGGACGTGTTTTGCTCCCGAACAGAAAACAACCTCACCGGCGCAGAAGCGTCCGCAGGAGAACGGTGCCGGCCCAGAGAAAAAAGACGCCGTAGACGAGCCCGGCGGCCCACTTCCAGCGCTGTGCGTCCTGCGCTTCCCCCTGGTTCTCCAGCACGCGCCCGTAGGCCGTCAGGCCCCCACCCGTGCCGAGCAGGGCCAGCCACGCCGCGTTGCGATATTCGCCCCAGTAGAACATCCACACGAGACCGAGACTGATCGCTGCATACAGGGCGGCGATGGCGGTCCAATTGAGGGATTGCGACGACTCCTCGGAGGCAGACACGGGTGGGGGGAAGTGCTGATTGGAGAACGTGTGGGCCGGGACATTCGCTTAGTCCGGAAACCGAACCACGAGTTTTCCCCGGTTCTCGCCGCTGTGCAAATACTCCACGGCGTCGAAGATGCTCTCGATCCCCTCAAACTCTGTGTCGTCGACGAACACTTCCAGCGTCCCGCCCTGCTGGAGCCGCAGGAGTTTTTTCGTGTGGGCTGAGAAATGCTCGCGGAAGTGTGGGAGGAAAACGCCCCGGATAGAGGCCGACTTGGGAATGAGAGAGGTGTAGATCCGCTTGCGATCGACCGTTTCCGGGCCCTCCTGGTATTCACTCACGTATCCTATGGCGAGGAGTCGTCCGTGGCGCCCCAATGCATCGACACAGGTGTCGAAGAGCGAGCCCCCGACGCCCTCGTAGATGAGGTCAATTCCGTCCTCGTACTCGGTGTCCAGTACCTGGGCAACATCCTCCGTCTCGTAGTTGATGGGCCGATCGCACCCAATCGAGGTCAGGAGCTCCACCTTCTCGTCCGTGCTGCACGTCCCGATCACATGGTTGCCCGCGATCTTGGCCAGCTGCACGGCGTAGTGGCCCGTCCCCCCGGCGGCGGCCGTCACCAGCACCGTCTCGTCGTGCGCCATCTTCCCCACCTCTTCGAGCGCGATGGAGGCCGTCAACCCACTGACCACGATGCTGAGGGCTTCGGGCGTGGCCGCTGGAACCTCGACGGCGTTACCGACCCGCTCGACATTGTATTCGCGGTACCCCCCGCCGAGGGTGCTGGTAATGACGGCGTCGCCTTCGCTGAGGTAAGACACGTCCTCTCCTACGTCCACCACGACGCCGGCCGCCTCCACCCCGAGATCGAGGGGCAGTTCGGCATCGGGCTCGTACCGGCCGGCCGTGATGTTGACGTCGGTGGCGTTGACCGCTGCGTACTTGTTTTTGATGAGGACCTCATTGGACGCCGGGGTCGGAATTTCTTCCTCGACGATCTCCGCCGCTTCCCGGAACTGAGTCGTAAATGAGGTGGCGACGAGCTTTTTGTAGGTGTCAGCCATAAGCACAAACACACTTGTGAGGATTCATGGTCGAGGGGGCGTAA
>CAZMDV010000074.1:0-10102 GCA_964564875.1 uncultured Salinivenus sp. | reverse complement strand
CAATCTTCCAATCTGCCAATTTTCCCGTCCTCTCTCCACGTCCAAATGGGGACATCCCACTCGGTCGCGACCCGAAACGCCACGGGCGGGGAATCAGAGCGCTAGTCTTGTTTCATCATTGACGGCGTTTCCGCCGAGTGGTAGGCGGCGAGATTTCGGGACGAGGTCCACAGCGACATGGCCTCCTGGAAGATCGGATCGGCCTCGTTCAGAATCGGGCGTGCCACACCTCGTCCATAGAGCAGGCGCGCGAGGTATCCCTTCACCCGAACGGCTACGACGTCCTGCTTCTTCTGGGCCGTGGCCTTCGAGTAGACCTGCTCCGAAACGTTCACCGAATCAGGGTTCTCCGTAATCGCAATCCCGTTTTCCTCCGCAAACGACCAGAACGAGGAGATCATCTCGTCGGAGGGCTCGAAGGACGCCTTAAACTCTTCGGGCCGCTCCTGCCAGGTCCGTCGGAGCTCGGTCTCGTGCTTCGAGAACCACTTGCGGGCAAACGCATAGTCGAGCCCGCTGCGAACGAGATGAGCGAGCGCGGTCGTGTCCGGCTGCACCACGTAGTCGGGAAGGATGCCACCGCCCCCAAACACCGTCCGACCGTGGTCGGTCTCGTAGGCCAGCGAGTCGGGGATGCTCTCGCGGTACTCTTGGAGGTGATAGGTCGCCTCATTGATCGTCGCGAACTTCTGCTCGTAGTAGTTCTCGCGCTCGCCCCGCTCGTAAGGGGTCTGAATGAGGCGGCCCACCGGCGTGTAGTAGCGGCCCACGGTCATCTGGAGCACACTCTCGTCACCCAGATCAAACTGCTTCTGGATGAGCCCCTTGCCGAAGGTGCGCCGTCCCACGATGAGGGCTCGGTCGTGATCCTGCAGGGCCCCGCTCAGAATCTCGCTCGCAGAGGCGGACGCTCGGTTTACGAGCACGGTGATCGGATTCTCCCGGAGTAGCCCTCCGTCTTTCGCCGGAATTGTCTGGTTCATGTCCTCGCTCCGCCCCTTGGTCTTCACAATGGTCATGCCCCCTCCGAGCATCTCATTGGCAATCTGCCAAGACGTCCGCATGACGCCCCCCGGGTTGCCTCGAAGGTCAAGGACGAGCCGCTCCATTCCCTCATCGAGCAGCTTCTTCGCCGCCTCCCGAAACTCGTCGTGGGTCTTCATGGTGAACCGGGTAATGTTGATGTAGCCGGTCTCCTCGTTCACCATATACGGCGACCGAACAGACTGCGTCTCAATCTTCTCGCGCGTGATCGTGAAGGTCAGGTGCTGGTTCATCGTCGGCCGGTAGACTCTCATCTGCACCTCTGTGCCAATCTCCCCCTTGAGGCGATTTTGGATCTCGTTCGAAGACAGATCGACCGCCGACGAGTCTTCGATGCCCACGATGCGGTCCCCGGCCATGACGCCAACCTTTTCGCTGGGCCCTCCGGCCACGGGCGAAATGACGCGGGCCGTATCCTCCGGAACCTCGAAGACGATCCCAACGCCGCCGAAGGTGCCCTGATACTGATCCTTGACGTCGTCGGCCCGGTCGGAAGGAATGTAGGTGGAGTGAGGATCGAGGTTGTTCACCATGCCCTTTATCCCTTCCGTCGCCACCTCGGACGCCTCAACCGGATCCACGTACTTCCGGTCGATGACCAGGAGGGCCTGTTTCATCTTACTGAACTGCGCGCCCAGGTCGTCGTCGGAGAGATAGGTGTTGACCTGCACCCCAAGCACCGCCCCGAGGGCGATGAGGAAAACTGCCGGGAGGATGTGATACTTGTTGAGACGCTTCATGAGATCGTCGGGAAGATCCTTGGCGAACGATAGAGTGAAATCGGAATAGGCGGCACAGGGTCGACGCCTCCGGGACGTTCCTCTGTGCACGGGCTGCCAATCTCCGTGCCGTGATCCACGCAATCACGATAGTCTCATATATGCACCGGGCGGCTTTGTTGCAGGTCCACTGGACCAAACCGCGAAACGGCGAACGTTTTCCGGCTGGTCTGCCTACCAAAGAATGTAAGTTCATGCGAACGGGCACGAACGGACCCGCAGATAAGTGGCTTGAGTTTTCCCTAAGGGCATGATCTCGAACGCTAGGGCCGACCGGTACTATTACATCTACGACAGTCGCGAGCACCGCGCCCTCGTTTTGGATCGGGCCACAGGGGAGGAACGCGCGCACAGGGCTGGGGCCCGAGCCCGACTCATCGATCACGTTCGGGCCCGTCGGTCCTCGGCGGTCCTGCGCCAGTTCGCGCAGTGGTGCGCCCGGCAGGTCGACGCTGACACGTGTCTCTCCCATACCGCCGCCGGCCGCCTCTGGGCCGCAGCCCAGCGCGACGACCCCAACACCTGGCAGCGGGTGCGGCGCGAGACCACCGACACCGCGATGCTCGCCGTGGCCCTCGGGCTCCCTCAGGAGCAACCCGACGCGGCTCAACTTCTGGTCCTTCATGCCTGCACCCACCCCCAAGCCCAGCACGCCGCCCTCGACGCCGCACACATGAGCGAACGGTGGGCCGAATTTTGTGCTGAATCCGACCCGGCAGCCGCCGCTCAAGGCATGCGGGCCCGGCACGTCAACTGGCTTCTAGACCAGGTACCTGTCGAGTAAATTCACTGGGCGCGTCGGTTCCTCTGCGCGTCCTGTTTGTGGCCGTCGTTTGCGTTTCGTTACCATTTGGCCCCCCGACAGAAAACGGGCAGCCCGGACCGGTCAGTTCCCCTCTTGCATCTCCCCTGAGTTCTACTCCGCGTCGTCCGTCTCGCTTACTAGTGGCACGAAGCGGAACGAGTGAAATCCCTCTCGCTCGTAGCCATGCGGGCCGGTGCCCGTGCGGGTGATGCGCGTCATGGTCTGCCCCCCACTGTCCCCGATGGGAATGACGAGCCGTCCCCCAAGACGCCCCTCCGCGTCGGACGGCTCGCGGAGCTGACGCAGAAGCGGGTCGGGAATCTCGGGCGCAGCGGCGGTAACGACGATCCCGTCGTAGGGCGCAAAAGCGGGCCACCCCTTCGCACCGTCCCCGCACCGCGTTCGCACGTCGTAACCCAGCTCATCAAGCAGCGACCGGGCCCGGGCGAGCAGGTCCTCGTGGCGCTCCACCGAAAACACGCGGGCCCCCATCTCGCAGAGCACGGCGGCTTGGTACCCGCTACCGGTCCCCACTTCCAGGACCCGGTCGTCCGGCTCCACCTCCAGAAGCGAGGTCTGATACGCCACGGTGAAGGGCTGCGAGATGGTCTGGTTGAGCCCAATGGGGAGCGCCTCGTCGGCGTACGCCCGGTCGCGCAGGGCCGGGTCTACGAACGCGTGTCGGGGCACTGCCCCGATGGCCGACAGCACCCGTTCATCGTGAATTCCCCGCGAGCGAAGCGTGTCGACGAGCTCCTCGCGGCGCCGACGGTACTGACGATCGTTTTTGTCGTCGGGCGAGGAGGCCATGGCGAACACAAGACAGAAAGCTCCGGGGACACAGATGAGTGCAGGCAGAATCAGGCCGCTGCGGACGCGCTGGCGCTCGTCTGCGACGTGGGCTGCCCCGTGAGGGCGCTCGTAAGGTACGTACGCAGTTCCTCGGGGGTGATGTTGGAGATGAGGGCTCCGTCGCGCGAGACGCTGATGTCTCCCGTCTCTTCCGAGACTACCACCACGAACGCGTCGGTCTGCTCCGTGAGACCCACGGCCGCGCGGTGGCGGAGGCCCAGCTGGGGGCTTAGCTTCATGCTCGTGGAGACGGGCAGGATGCAGCGGGCGGCCTCAATGCGGCCGTTGTTGATGATGACAGCCCCGTCGTGGAGGGGATTCCCCCCGTAGAAAATGGTCATCAGTAGATCCTGGGACACGTTCGCTTCCAGAAGTTTTCCGGTTTCAACGTAGCTGCGGAGGCCCGTGCTGCGCTGGAAGGCAATGAGACCTCCAATCTGTTGCTCGCTCATCTCGTCAACGGCCTCCACCGTCTCATTGATGATCTGGCTCTGGTCGGTGGTAGTCACGAAGCGGCGGACGATGGGGTTTCGGCCCAGGAGGAGAAGCAGGCGCCGAATCTCGGGCTGGAAGATGATAATGACCGCCAGCACAAACACCTGATTGAGGTATCCGAAGACGGTGGTCAGCACCGTCATGTTGGCCAGCTCGACGACGAACTGGATCAGGAAGAGGGCCCCGAGGCCGAGGGCGATCTGCACGGCGATGGTGCCGCGCATGAGACGGTACAGCTGGTACAGGATGTAGGCGACGAGGAGAATCTCGATCGCGTCGCTGATCCCGAAGCCAATGATCTCGATGACCTTCACAGGAGAGGGAGCCCAGATGCGGGGAGAGGACCGAGAGGCACGCGGCTTGCGGCGGTCGGCCGGGAGCTCTTAGTGCTGGCGAAGGGTGGTGCCGAGCACCGTCAGCATCTCGACGGTCGGGGCCACGTCGTGGGTGCGCACAATCGTGGCGCCCCGCATGACGGCTACCGCCGTGGCCCCGAGCGAGCCGAAGAGGCGCTCGTCGACCGGCGCGGGGTTGTCGGGAGGGCCAAGAGTGGCTCCGATCGTGCTTTTGCGGGAGACGCCCACCAGTACTGGACGGTTCAGGGTGAGCAACTCGTCGACCTCGTTGAGGAGGCGGAGGTTGTCGGCGTTCGACTTGCCGAAGCCGAAGCCGGGGTCGATGATGACCTCCTCTACCCCCGCCGCTTCGGCCGTCTCCACCGACCGGGCGAGGGTGTCGCGCACCTCGGCGGTCACGTCGTCGTAGTCGCGGGGACGCGTAAGGTCGCCCGGCTCGCCGATCGAGTGCATCAGCACAAGGGGCGCGTTCCAGTCGGCGGCTGCCTCGGCCATCTCTGGATGGTGACGCAGTCCGGTCACGTCGTTTACGATGTCGGCCCCTGCGGCCAGGGCGGCCCGTGCCACCTCGGGCTTGTAGGTGTCGACGGACAGGAGGGCCTCGGGGAACCGTTCGGTGATGGCGTCGATGGCGGGCACCACGCGGTCGCGCTCGTCTTGTGCGGCCACCGGATCGGCGCCAGGGCGGGTCGACTCGCCCCCCACGTCGATGATCGATGCGCCCTCACTCAGCATTTCGGCGGCCCGCGACACGGCCTTCTCAACGGTCGTGTATTGCCCGCCGTCAGAGAAGGAGTCGGGCGTTACGTTCAGGATGCCCATCACGTGGGCTCCCGCCATCTCCGGACTGCCGGGCCGACAGTCGAGGGAGTGGGTCTGTCCCCCGAGCACAAACCGGTCGGTCGGGAAGGTCTCGGGATTCAACGACGGAAAGGAGCGGGTCGCGCGAGGCATGATGCGAGGAAGAGAACAAGTTCGAGACGGGAGGCACTTGCAAGTGCTTGTTCGCATAAAGTATACACAGAACACTGTCGGGATAGGATCCATTACTTGTCTTTGTAGAAAATTCCTGGTGGTCGGAACGCCGTCACTCCCTCCCGCGTGGGGCGACGCTCCGAAGAGGTTTTCACGACCCGTTTTTCAGTCCTCGATGGACGAGTTGGTACGTTCGGTCCTACAGTGGATTGGTCCGCTTCGGCGGATCGAGGAGTTCAAGGCCCGTCCCGTGGCCACGCAGCGGTCGCTTCTCCGTCGCCTGCTCGGCCGCGCCGCCGATACAGAATGGGGCCGGCGGTTTGGGTTCGCCGAGATTGCGGAGGCCTCGGACGTGGTGGCGGCCTACCAGGATCGGGTGCCGCTTCATCGCTACGCGGACATCGAGGCCGACGTGGAGCGGGTTCGGGCGGGGACCGCCGACGTGATGTGGCCCGGCACCGCTACCAATTTCGCCATCTCCAGCGGCACCGTCTCCGACGGCAAGGTTATCCCCATCAGCGACGAGACGATCGACCAAAACCGCTCGTTTAGCGTCGGGGCCGGCATCAACTACCTCAAAGAAAGCCTCAACCCGAGTTTCTTTGGTGGCGCCCACCTCACACTCCCGGGCCGCGTCGAAGAGGACCCGAACTACCCCGGCACCAAGGCGGGGGAGATCAGCGGCATCCTCGCCGAGAATGCCCCGGGCTTCTTCCGTACGCTCTACCAAGCCGTCCCGAACGAGATCACGTTCCTCTCCAGCTGGGAGGAGAAGCTGCAGGCCGTTGCCGAGCGGACCGTCGACGAGGACATTCGCCTTCTCGTGATGGTGCCTACCTGGGCGCTCAATCTGTTCGACTTGCTCATTGACCTCCACAACCAGCGGAATAACGATACGGCCACGACCGTGGGGGAGGTGTGGCCGAACTTGCAGGTGTTCATCTCGGGCGGGGTGGCGCTCGGGTCGTATCGCGATTTGATTGAGGAGAAGATTGGCCACGACATCGACTTCGTAGAAACCTACGGGGCGTCCGAGGGCTTCTTTTCCTTCCAGGACGAGTTGGACGATCCGTCTATGCTGCTGCACCTCGACAATGGAGTCTTCTACGAGTTCGTGCCGCTCGACGAGCGTGGCGACGACGCCCCCAGTCGCTACACCATTGCCGACGTAGAGCCCGGCGTGCGCTACTCGATGCACGTGACGTCCTGCAGCGGGCTCTGGGCCTACGAGGTCGGCGACGTCGTCCGGTTCACGCAGACCTTTCCGCACAAGATTGCCGTGGCGGGCCGCACCAGCGACATGATCGACGAGTACGGGGAGGCCATCTACGGCGACGAGGTGCAGGCGGCGCTGAAGGAAGCCTGTGAGGCCACCGATGCCCATGTGGCAGACTACCACGTGGCCCCGCGCCGGGCTACCAACGGCGAGCAGCCCGGGCACGAGTGGCTCATTGAGTTCGAACGGGCCCCCGACGACGTGTCAACCTTCGAGCATATCCTCGACGAATACCTGCAGGAGGTGAACCGCCACTATTACATTCGCCGGGAGGGGGACGCCCTCGAGGGCCCGCACGTGTCGGTCCTTCCTGAGGGGACCTTCTACCGCTGGCTGCGGGCCACCAAGGACGAGATTAGCGGCCAGACCAAAGTGCCGCGCATGAGTGCCAACCGGGACGTCGCCGACGACGTGCTCGCCGTGACCGAGCAGAACCGCTAAAGCCCGCCCGTACCGTCAGGTTGGACGCTTCCCCCCTCGGCTTCACCCGGAACAACCGCTTTCGTCACTCGTGATGAGTCGGCGGAATATAGATCGGATCCTTCCGTAGTCTCGATGCCGGACGAATTTCATCCTCTTCCGATTCTGGTTTCGAGCACAATCCCCTTGCCCGACATCCCGACAGCTACCGGGACCTCGCCGTTGCTACCACTCTCGCCATCGCTCACAACCCACAACCTGACAGGACTGTATGCAAGTTTCTCGCGAACAACGGATGCTGGACCAATACCTCCAGGAAATCGGGAAGATTGACCTTCTTGAGCCGGAGGAGGAGGTGGAGTTGGCTCGACGCATCGAGGACGGGGACGAGGAGGCCCTCCACCAGCTGTGTCGTGCCAACCTACGCTTCGTGGTATCGGTCGCGAAGAAGTACCAGGGACAGGGCCTGTCCCTCGCCGACCTGATCAACGAAGGCAATTACGGCCTCATCAAGGCCGCCAAGCGATTCGACGAAACGCGCGGTTTCAAATTCATCTCCTATGCCGTCTGGTGGATTCGGCAGGCCATCCTGCAGGCCCTCGCCGAGCAGAGCCGCGTAGTCCGGCTCCCCCTCAACCGCATCGGTACGATCTCGAAGATCCGCAAGGCGAGCGCCCGGCTCCAGCAGGATCTCGACCGCAAGCCCAACATCGAGGAGCTGGCCGAGGAACTTGAGATTGACGTCCAGAAGGTGCGCGAGGCGATGAAGCACACCAGTCGCCACCTCTCGATGGACGCGCCCTTCAACGAGGAGGACGACAACAGTCTCCTCGACGTGCTTCCGGACGAGGAGAGCGACTCGCCCGACGAGGAGATGCTCTCCGAGTCGGTGAAGATCGACATCGAACGGGCCCTCAGCGCACTGCACGACCGCGAGGCCGAAATCACGCGTCTCTACTTCGGCATCGGCCGCGAGCATCCGCTGACGCTCGAAGAAATTGGCAAGCGCTTCGACCTCACGCGGGAGCGCGTCCGTCAAATCAAGGAGAAGGCCCTCCGCAAGCTTCGCCAGCGCCACAATCGACAAGACCTCCAGCCGCACACCGACTAGCACCGATACGACTCCCCTCCTCCATTCTGCCAGCAAACGATGCGGGCACGTCCCGATAGCCGTCGGGATGTGCCCGTTTTCGTTGTAGGGTTTTCGTTGTAGGAAGAGATGGTGCTATGGAGACGTCCCGCTGGATGACTCTGCGTCGGCAGTTGTGGGAGAACCACCGTGATCTGAAAATCCCCGCACAACTGGCATGTTCGGATCGTTCCCGCCCCGTATCCTCCAGGCCACGGCCCGGAACCGCGTGGTCGTAGGCTACGGGGTGGCGCCGAGTCAGGTGGCCCCTCTTCTCCCGGATGGCCTCGTGCCGGCCGAGCGAGACGGAACGGCGTACGTCAGTCTCGTCGGGGTGGAGCTCACGAAGGTCCGGGTGTTCGGCCTCGTGCCGCCTGGGTTTCGGCGGGTGCCGGCGGTCGAGTTGCGCGTCCACGTCCGGCCGGCCCGGGCGTCGTTGGAGCAGAACGGTACGTGGACGGTGCGGGCGCACGTGCCGCGGCGTCTCGTGGCGTGGGGAGCTCGGTTTCTGTACGGGGAGCCAGTCGAGGTCGCGTCGATGCAGCCGGTGCGGCGCGAGCCGGTCGGGAGCGTGGAGGTGACGTACCGCCTTGACTGGCGGGGCCGCGAGCAACGGATCCGCGTTCGGGGCGAGCGGCCGCCCGTGATGCCGCCCCCCGACGCGCTCGCCCACACCCTCGTGGGGCCCGACTGGCGGTTTGCGACGACCCAGGACGGCACCCTGCTGCGGACGCGCGTCGAACGCCCGGCGGCGCCTGTCCACCGCGTGCAGGAGCACCACGTGACCGTGCGGTGGCCATCGGTCTACGGCGAAATGGGACAACTCCTGCGCGATCGGCGCCCAGCGCTTGTTCTCCTGTCGCCCGGCACACCTGTCACGCTGCGGTGGCGGGAGTCGATGTGAGGGGTCCCGGCTGCGGCCCCGGGCGCGGAGGAGCGCCCCCCTGTGCCATGGACAATTTGTCCCTCAGACTGCCGCGCACCGAGCAGCTGCCCTCGGCCCCGGCGTTGCAATTTGCCCGTATCGTTAGTACACTTTCCACCCGTACAACCGGGCACCGATCACGTCTGTATCCCCCGGTAGTCCCGTAAATTCCGCCCGGCAGCTGCGTAAGAGCACGTGTGAAGAAGGTTTGGGAGCGCTTCCTGTCCGAGGAGATCGGTCAACCAGGTCAAACGACTCACTTTTTCCCGTGCGACCCGCCCACGGCTCGCCTCTTCCCCCAGCACCCTTCTCCATGCGATCCCTCCTTCCTCTTTTTCGATCTTCCTCGTGCGTTTTTTCCGTTCTCTTCCTCGCCGTCGGGCTAGGAATCCCATCGTTGGCCCAGGCGCAGGGCTTCGGCGTCTACGAGCAAGGCTCGTGCGTCATGGCTCGGGCCGGCGCGGCCGTGGCGAGCGGCTGCGGGGACGGATCCTCCATCTACTTCAACCCCGCTCACCTTGCCAACGCCGATGGGGTCACTGCCTCACTCGGGGCGACCTTGATTGACGCCGGCGGGGAGTTTGCGTACGACTACGTCGCCCGGGCGCCCTACACGGGGGCCGAGGTCGATCTCCAAAACGATCCCATCCCCGTCCCGCACGGCTACGTCACGTATGGGGGAATCGAGAAGCTCGGGCTCGGGCTCGGCGTGTACGTCCCCTACGGCCTGGAGACGAACTGGCCCGTGCAGCTCTCGGACGGCACCTACTTCGACGGCGCATTCGAAGGGTTTGAGAGCCGCATCCAGAACATCTACGTGCAGCCGACGGTCGCCTATCGGGTCACTCCTGACCTGCGCGTGGGGGCGGGTCCGATTCTGGCCATCTCGACGGTGGAGCTCAATCAGCTGCTGGACCTGTCCCAGCAGACGGCCCAGGAAAATGATCCGAGCACGGCCGAGGATGACGTGTCGTTCGGCGATCTGGGCGTTCCCTTCCACACCGCATTTGCGCGGGCCGGACTCGAAGGGAGCAATGAGCTCGGCT
>CAZMDV010000073.1:0-10140 GCA_964564875.1 uncultured Salinivenus sp. | reverse complement strand
CCCAAGCTGGCCCGCGTGCGCGAGCGACCGTGAATCAAACTCTTGGGGGGTAGAAGGAGTTGCCTCCGCAGCCGTCTGCTGCGTACCCTCGAGTCGTTTCTGAACCGCATCCTCAGAGGAAGGGCGGCCGGTGGAACCGTGGGTGTGCGAATCCTCGTTCACACATCCCTTTCCTGCCGCCCAATCCCTACAGGCGAATGAAACGATCCCTCAAGATCGGGTCCGTGTCCGGAATCGGGATCTTCCTGCACTGGACCTTCCTGCTGCTCATCGCCGCGATCTTCGCGTACTTTTACGTGCAGAGTCAGAGCCTCGGGGCGGCCATCTCGGGGATGGGACTAATCCTCGCGGTCTTCCTCTGCGTGATTCTGCACGAGCTGGGGCACGCGCTGACGGCCCGTCGCTTCGGGGTGCCCACGCGGAGCATTACGCTCTATCCCATCGGGGGCCTCGCCCGGCTTGAGCGCATTCCATCGGAGCCGATGAAAGAGTTCTGGATTGCCATTGGCGGCCCGGCCGTCAACATCGTCATTGCCGTGGGGCTGGCGTTTCTGCTCCTCGTAACGGGGGGGACCTTTGCCCCCGACGCGCTTACGGCGCCCGGCCAGCACATGATTGCCTCGCTGATGTGGATCAACGCCGTGCTGGCGGGCTTCAATCTGCTTCCGGCCTTTCCGATGGACGGGGGGCGCGTGCTCCGCTCGCTCCTGGCCCTCCGCCAGGATTATGCACAGGCGACCCAAACGGCGGCCAACGTGGGACAGGCCATGGCCATCCTGTTTGGCCTGATCGGGATCATATGGTTCAATCCCATCCTCTTGTTCATTGCCCTCTTTGTGTACGTAGGGGCCCAGCAGGAGTCGAAGCAGGCCATGTACCGGGCCTTTACCGAAGGGACGCCGGTGCGGCAGGCCATGGTGACCCGGTTTGCGACCCTCACCGTCGACGACACCCTGGACGACGCCGTGGACGAGCTGCTCGCCGGGACGGACCACGATTTCCCCGTCGTAGAGGACGGGGCGGTCGTGGGGCTTCTTCGGCGCAAGCAGCTCATCCAGTCCCTGTCCGACCACGACCGCGGGACCCCTGTTGCGAACGTGGCCGACGAGGACTTCTTTTCCACCGAGCCCGGCGCCCCGCTCGACGAGGTCTTCCAGAAAATGAATGCGAGGAATTGCTCGACCGTGCCGGTGGTGGATGACGGCCGCCTCGTCGGCCTGCTGACGCTCGAAAATGTGGGAGAGCTTATTATGGTGTCGAGCGCCCTGGAATCGCATGCCCACCGTGGCGTTCAGCGGGAGCAGCTGTCGGAGACGCCGCTGCGCGAGCGGTCGGAGGGAACCGCCTCCTCCCAGGGGTCCACCGCCGTCCCGTGAAACAGTCTCGTTCTTACCACGCATTTTCACCGGCACGCCCCTAGATTTTGGGGTCCGAAGAGACAAGCTGTCGTCTGGGCGGGGGCGATGCTCCACTCGCACTCTTCTGCTCGACATCCTTCCAGGTATGGACCGCCGAACGAAAATTGTCTGCACCCTGGGCCCGGCGACGACGGATCCGGAGACCATTCGTCGCCTCGTGGCAGCGGGGATGGACGTCGCGCGCATGAACTTCTCGCACGGCACGCATGAGGAGCACATCGACCGGGTCCAGACGGTTCGAGAAGCGGCCAAGGCTGAGGGGGAGGTCGTTACCATCCTGCAGGACCTGCAGGGCCCTAAGATTCGGGTTGGGGAGGTTCGGAATGGGTGTGTCATGCTGAGTGAGGGCGACGAGGTCACCGTGACGACGGGGTCCCCCGAAGAGACCACGCAGGATCGCATCTTTATCGACTACGCTTCGCTGGTCCAGGATGCCCAGGTGGACGAGCGCATTCTCATCGACGACGGATTGCTGGAGCTCAGGGTGACCGGAAAGCACAACTCGGAGCTGAAAGCGACCGTGATGGAGGGCGGCCCCTTGCGGCCCCGGAAAGGCGTGAACCTGCCCGACCTCCAGACCTCGACGCCGCCGATGACCGAGAAGGACCTGAAGGACCTGGAGCTGGGGCTCAAGCTGGACGTCGATGCGGTAGCGCTCTCGTTTGTGCAGGATCGCTCCGACGTGGAGGCCCTCGTCCACCGAATCGATGAGGTGGGCAAAAACACAAGCGTCATCGCCAAGATTGAGAAGCCGCAAGCCGTCCGCAACCTCGAGGCCATCCTGGAGGTGGCCGACGGCATCATGGTGGCCCGCGGCGACCTCGGGATCGAAATGCCGCTGGAGGAGGTACCGGCGACGCAAAAGCGGCTCATCCGAAAGAGCATGGCCACCTCCAAGCCGGTAATTACAGCCACGCAGATGCTGGAAAGCATGGTGGAGGACCCCCGCCCCACCCGGGCCGAGGCGAGCGACGTGGCCAACGCGGTGCTCGACGGCAGCGACGCGGTGATGTTGTCCGCCGAGACCGCGGTTGGGAAGCACCCCGTCCGGGTCGTGGAGGCCATGAACCAGATCATCCGGCAGGCCGAGAAGTACTGGTCCGAACAGCGCCAGTCCCTGACCATGGTTCCCGACCAACTCGGGGGGGGCGAGAGCGTGACAAATAGTGTCAGTTTCACGGCGTGCCGCCTCGCCGAACAGGTAGGGGCCGAGGCCATCTGTTGCCTAACCAACTCGGGGGCCACCGCGCGGGCCATTGCCCGGCATCGTCCCAGTATGCCCATCTACGCATTTACCGACAACTATCGGGTCGTCGCGCAGCTCGGGGTCCTGTGGGGGACTGAGGCGTTCTATATTCCCTTCCAGCAGGACACCGACCAGGGCATCGCCCGGGTGCACAGCGTGCTCCACGAACATGAGCTGGTAGCACCGGACAGTCAGGTCGTCCTCACCGTGGGGATGCCGCTGCCGGCCCGGGGCCGCACGAACACCATCCACGTCAGCTCCGTGAAGTAACGGTGCGGGCCCCAGGCCCGGTTGGGCGTGCACGAGAAGGATCCTGTCGGGTCCCGTCGACATTCGGTACTGCTCCAAGTGTCCCCTCCCCTGATCGGCGCAGGAAGCGTGTATTCATGAGCCGTTCTCTTCGGCGCCCATTGCAGCAGTTGGCCGGTGTGCTTCGGGCCGTCGGTCTCCTCCTGCTCGCAGGCGGGCTGCTGTTGGGGTGCGGTCGGGGCTCATTCATTGGGCGTCAGTACGATGACTTCACAGCCTACTACAATACCTTCCACAACGCGCAGAAGGTCTTCGAAAAGGGGCTCGAGTCGGTGAATCGGTCCGGGATAGAAATCGATCGAACACGGTACATTTCGGTGTTTCCCGATATCCAGGGCACGTCGGGGGAGTCCTCCTTCGAGAAGGCGATTCAGAAGAGCGCGGACGTGCTCCGAGAGCATCCGAACTCGAAGTGGGTCGACGACGCGCTGCTCCTCATCGGTCGGTCCCGGTACTACCAGCAGAGCTACGTGGGGGCCGCCCAGAAATTTCGGGAGGTCATTGCGCTCGATGGGGAGCGGGAAGGGGAGGCCCGGTTTTGGCTGGTCCGGACGCTCGTGGCGGCCGACCGATACGCGGAGGCTGAGGAAGCCCTCCGGGCCGGGCTGGAACAGGAGGAAGACTATGGCAACTGGACCGCCCGAATGCGACTGGCCCGTGGCCAACTCCTCGTCCGTCAAGAGAAGTGGACGGAGGCAGAGCAGGCCCTCGCCCAGGGGCTGAAGGGATCGCTTCCGGATGACCTGATGGCACGAGGAGCGTTTCTCCTGGGACAAGTGCGCGAGACGCTCGAGAACTTCGACGAGGCGCAGACGGCCTATCGGCAGGCCGCTGAACACAGCCCGACGTACCAGTTGGAGTTTGGGGCGCGGCTCCGAGCCGCCGAGATGCAGGGGCTGAGCGGCGATCCGGAAACGGCCCTGGAGCGCCTCGAATCGTTGGAGCGCGGGGACGATACGAACGAGATGCGAGGGAAAATTGCTCGCGTCCGAGCGGTTAACTACCGGGAACTGGGGCGGCCCGAGAAGGCGGAGCAGGTGCTCACCAGTGTGCTCTGGGGCAAAGAGGCGCCCAGCGGAGCGGTACAGGGACGCCTTCACTACGATCTGGCGACGCTCTACCGCGACACATACGAGGACTTTACGCAGGCTGCGGCTCATTTCGATACGGCCGCGACGACCCTTTCGGCTGGGTCGAGGCGGGGAAGATCGGACACCGATCAGCCAGCCCGGATGCTCCCACGGGCCCCCTCCGACGCCGCTGCTCAGGCGGAGCGCTTCCGGCGCCTCGCCGACCGTTCCCAGGCCGTAGCCCGGATGGATTCGCTGTTGCGCCTCGGCCGGATGCCTCCGTCTGAGTTCCAGTCCGTCGTAGAGCGGATCCGCAAGAAACGTCTGAAGAAGCAAGAGCAGGAGCAGCAGGCACGCACGAATGAGCGTCGAGAGCGGCAGTTCCGGCAGAGAAGCCAGGCAGGGACTAGGCGTTCCCAATCTTCGCCGTCGCAGGGAAGCGCCGTCCAGACTCGGGGGTCCGACGCTGGCTTTCTCTTCCACCGCGACCCGACCCTAGTCCAGCAAGGACGCACCCAGTTTCGGCAGACGTGGGGCGACCGTCCCCTGGTGGACAACTGGCGCCGAACGAGCGACATTCAGGACGTCAGCGCGTCGAGTGGCGAGGGGGGAGGCGCCCAGCAAGGACAGTCGTCGAGCGCGCAGGGGTCGGCGGAGTCCGTTGTGGATCTCTCGGCAGTTCCACGGGACTCTGCAAGCCAGGCCACGATGGAGAAGAACCGAGCCGTCGCACGGTACGAGCTGGGCAAGGCGCTTTTTCGGGCCACCAGCCGGCCCGACTCGGCCGAGACGTGGTTCCTGCTGGTTTTGTCGGAAGACAACGAGCACCCAGTCGCCCGGAAGGCCCTCTATGGACTGGCCCAGGCCCACCGGGCCCAGGACGATACGACCGCAGCCCGGAAGGCGTACCGCCACCTCATCAAGGAGTACCCTGGCACGCCTTATGCATTCCGCGCTCGGGAGCAGCTCGGGCTGGAGCGTGCCCAGCCGGTGTCGGGCTCGGCGGCAAAGAAGGCCGACTCGGTGTATGCTCGGGCCTACGAAACGTGGCAGAACGGGGCCCCCACCACGGCCCTCGAAATGTTTTTGTCCGTGGCCGAGACGTACCCTGAAACCCCTACGGTCCCCCGTGCTCTCCTGGCGGCCGGGGTGGTGTACCACCAGTCTGCACGGCGCGACACCACCGGGCGCGTCCAGGCCCAATTCCAGCGCTTCGTGGATTCCCTCGCGCAGTCCAACGACGGACCGCCGGCTGGGTCGAGAGCGAGCGCCGACACGACGAGGGAGGCACCGCCGGTGGCTCCTCCGCGGGAGCGCCCCCCGCCAGACACCATGGACGATCAGGACGCGCCGCAGCGCGCCGCCGACACGATCGCTGCCCCAAACACTCGGGAGCGAGCGCCCCGCGGCCCCGAACGACGTCCCGATACTGCGGACGTGGTCCCGGACTCTTCGGAGCTGCCTGCGTCCGATCTCTCGCCGCGCGAGGCGAGGGCCCTTCCGGGTCGAGCGGCCGACTCGACCACGAGGGCCAAACAGGAGCGTCGTCCCCGGTGGCCCGACAGCGCGACGACCGAGCCTTCAGCCTCCTCGCCGGATACGACGGCTCCCTCCAGACAGGCGAGGGGTTCGGATCGTGCAAAAGCTGTGGTCAATGCAAAGCCTGACTCCGCCCGGGCGGACTCGGGGCGCGCTGAGCAGAAGGATCCCCTGGAGGTCCTCCTGACGCATCTCACCGAGCAGCATTCAGACACTCCCGAAGCAAAGCGGGCACAGAAGCTCCTTGCACATCTGGAGCGAAAGCGAGCTTCTCCGGATTCGCCCGTCCCCGACTCTTCGGCGTCCAGGGCGGAAGCTCGGTCGGACTCCACGGTTACCCCCACGGCCCCGGATGCCACCCGCTCCAAAGACGAACCGGCCGGCCGCAACGGACGACAACCCGTCCGTGCATCAAACGGCGATAGGGGAAACACGGCGGCTCAGGACACCTCGTCGTCAGGGGATCTATGGAGCATCGTGGTGGCCTCCCAGGATACGCGAACGCTAGCTCAAGAAGTTGCCGCCAAATACGAGGACCGCTTTGATACCGTCGAGATCGTTTCTTCCACGGTGAACGACACCACCCGGTACCGCGTGACTGTGGGGCGGTACGTTTCGTCGAGAGCTGCGGAGAAGGCTCTCAATGCACGTGAGTCCGGGCTTCCCAACAATGCATGGGTGCTCGAACGCCGATAGCCCTCTGATAAAACTGTGCCGGACGGCCGGAAATCGCATCTCGATGAAGCCCCAGGCGCGTGCACATTGCACATGGGATTTCCTAACTCAGGTAAGACGGAGGACCCAGACAGCGAGCACTTCCGCCGCGGGCGAAAAGACACTGGGAACTCGAGCCTGATTCGTCCCTGGCCGGAGCCGGGACCGGAATAAAGGAACCTCAGGGACCATTTCCGGTTCTGCATCTGCTTTTTCCGGAGTGGGTTGAGGAAAGGATTCCGGAGCACCCTTGGGGCCTCTTTCCCGGTTCCGGCTCGTTCGGAGAAGTCCTTCATCATCGAGACGCTCGCCCATGCCGAAGTCCGAGTCCACGTCGTCGGGGACCAACCCGCACCATGAGCCCACCGGCCCCGAGAGGGGAGGAACTGTTCTCGGGTCTCGGTTTGTACTCTGGATTGGAGGGGCGATCGTCATCGCTCTCCTCGTCCACTTCGGACTCAAGTGGAGGAGTGCCAACGCCCCCACCACCATCGAGTACAGCACCTTCCTCGAGTACGTCGAGTCCGGCCACGTCGAGCGCGTTGAGATCGTCGACGGCTCGCGGATCGAGGGCACCTACACGACCGACGCGGTCCAGGCGGGGGCGGTCGAAGTCCCCCCGGCCCACGACGGAGTGCTCGGGGCCGACGACGCCCGTCGGGCCTTCGTCACCACCAAGCCCCGGTCCCACGAGCTGGCCGCGTTTCTGCGTCGGTACAACGAGGCACTCGCCGAGACGGGCGGGGAACCGGTCGCCTTCACGGCCAGGCAGAAGGAGGACTGGATGGGAACGCTGCTCTTGTGGGGACTGCCCCTGGGACTGATCGTGGGGATCTGGTTCTTCTTTATGCGGCAAATGACAGCCGGAGGGCGCGGGTCCGATCTCGGCGACAACACGGCGACGCTGTTCGAGGACGCCAACCCAGGGGGCGTGACGTTCAACGACGTGGCGGGCCTGCAGGAGGCGAAAGCGGAGGTGGCGGAGGTCGTCGAGTTTCTGAAGCAGCCGGAGACGTTTACCCGGCTCGGCGGATCCCTGCCGACAGGGGTCTTGCTGGTAGGACCGCCCGGAACGGGCAAAACCCTCATGGCAAAGGCCGTGGCCGGCGAGGCCGGGGTGCCGTTCTTCTCGATCTCCGGGTCCGACTTCATGGAGATGTTCGTGGGCGTCGGGGCTAGCCGGGTGCGGGACCTCTTCGAGAGCGCTAAGGAGAAGGCCCCGTGCATCATTTTCATCGACGAGATGGATGCGATTGGCCGGACGCGAGGGCGCGGGCAGATGGGCAGCGGCAGCGACGAGCGCGACAACACCCTGAACCAGCTGCTCGTGGAGATGGACGGGTTCGACTCCGACGAAGGGGTCGTCATCATGGGGGCCACCAACCGGCCCGACGTGCTCGACTCGGCCCTGCTCCGCCCCGGCCGGTTCGATCGGCAGATTGCCATCCACAAGCCCGATCGGCGGGAGCGGGAGGAAATCTTTGAGGTCCACGTGGAGGATCTCCTGCTCGACGAGGCGGTAAATCTGGAGGTCCTGGCCCGCCAGACGCCCGGCTTTGCCGGGGCCGAGATCGAAAACGTCTGCAACGAGGCGGCCCTGCTCGCTGCCCGAAAAGGGAAAGCGGCGATTCAGACCGAGGATTTCGAGCAGGCCATTGATCGCGTCATCGCGGGCTTAGAGAAAAGCAACAAGCTCATCTCGCCCGAGGAGCGGGAAATCATCGCCTACCACGAGTCGGGCCACGCCGTCGTCGGGTGGTTCCTGGAGCACACCGACCCCGTCCGAAAGGTGTCCATCGTGCCCCGGGGCGTGTCGGCCCTCGGCTATGCCCAGCATCTGCCCGAGGAGCGCGACCTCTACTCGAGGGCGTCCCTCATGGACCGGATGACCATGGCCCTTGGCGGGCGAGGAGCCGAAGAGATTGTCTTTGGGGACGTCACCACCGGGGCGCAGGACGACCTCGAACGAGTTACCAAGATGGCGTACGCCATGGTGGTGGACTACGGCATGAGCGACCGCCTCGGCCCCCTCAGCTACCAGCACGCCCAGCGCGACGATGAGGGCCCGCTCCTCGCCAAGCCCTACTCCGACGCGACGGCCGAGGTCATCGACGAAGAGGTGCAGGCCATCGTGGAGGAGGCCCGCTCGCGGACCCGGGCGCTCTTGCAGGAGAAACGGCATTTGCTTGACAAAATGGCCGACACACTCCTGGAAGAAGAGGTTCTCGATTCGGACGCCCTCCTAGAGCTTCTGGGCACCCCGCCTCGCGGAAAATCCCCGGACGAGACGGAGGAGCCCGCGTCGCTGGAACAGGGAGGACCGTCGACCGATGGGGGCACCCTTGCCGCCGAGGGGCGAGATGGAAGTTCCTCTGAATATGCCGAACGAGGCGACGGGCCGGAAACTCCGGAGAAGACTGCTCCGTAGACCCCTTTTGCAAAGACAAGCACCCGCCACGACGGAGACGGCGTCTGGCCTCGGCGAGCCGGGCTCGCCCTTTTCTTTGCTCTCTGGAATCGAAAGAGACCGATCAATCGATACAGATTTGTGTATCGAAAAAGAGCGCCTTCGACCGGTCTCAGCGACGTTCTGAGCCGGGAAAATTCTTTTCATTCCTTCTTCGCCCCGCATTTGGGACCTCAGTTCCAGAGCGGGCGGTAAACAACGATTGTGCGCACGGAGGATCGCCCGCGCGGTCCCCGACTTCCCGTTGTCCGACACTGATCCGACAAACGACCGACACCGACGTGCCGACGACACAGCAACTTATTCGAAAGGGACGGAAGGACGAGGAGGAAAAGAGTGACGCCCCGGCCCTAGAGGGCAGTCCCCAGCGCCGTGGCGTGTGCATGCGCGTGTACACCACGACGCCGAAGAAGCCCAACTCGGCGCTTCGGAAGGTGACCCGCGTGCGGCTCACGAACGGCAACGAGGTGACCGCCTACATCCCGGGCGAGGGGCACAACCTCCAGGAGCACTCCATCGTGCTTGTTCGGGGCGGACGCGTGAAAGACCTGCCGGGCGTGAAGTACCACATCGTCCGAGGGGCGCTCGACACGGCCGGCGTCGAAGATCGCCGCCAAGGCCGCTCGAAGTACGGCACCAAGAAGCCCCGCGACTAACGATCCGAAGAACATCCCCGAGGCGTCCGACTTCTGGGCGCCTTTCCGTTTGCCGACGAATTACCTCACGAGATCACGGAACCGTTATGGCCCGAGACGACGCGCCCGAGCAGCGCACCACCCAGCCAGACCCCGTTTACCGGGACGACATGGTCTCCCGGTTTGTGAACGCCATCATGCGGGACGGGAAGA
Organism: uncultured Salinivenus sp.; assembly: GCA_964564875.1. GTDB lineage: Bacteria > Bacteroidota > Rhodothermia > Rhodothermales > Salinibacteraceae > Salinibacter. The sequence continues at coordinate 529 of CAZMDV010000073.1, read as the reverse complement.
AAGGCCTGGCCCAGCGCATCGTGTACGATACCTTCGAGGTCATTGAAGAGCGGACGGGCGAGGATGGTCTGGAGGTTTTCAAGAAGGCCGTGAATAACGCGGCCCCGCTCGTTGAGGTCCGGAGCCGACGGGTGGGTGGAGCGACGTATCAAGTGCCCACTGAGGTTCGCCCCGAGCGACGCATTACACTTGCCTTTCGGTGGATCATCCAGTACGCTCGGGCCCGGAATGAGAAGAGCATGGTCAACCGCCTCGCGAGCGAGTTGGTCGATGCGGCCCGGGGCGAAGGCGGCGCCGTGAAGAAGAAAGACGACACGCATCGCATGGCCGAGTCCAACAAGGCCTTTGCTCACTTCCAGTTCTAGCCGGCCCGTTTGGGCAGTTGGGGCTGGACGGATCGAAGACCGTTCCGGTCCGCAATGAGCATTTCGTGTACCCAATTTGAACACGTACCCATGGCCACGCAGAAAAACGAAAGCTTTCCGCTGGAGCGGACCCGAAATATCGGCATCATGGCCCACATCGATGC
>CAZMDV010000072.1:0-10274 GCA_964564875.1 uncultured Salinivenus sp. | reverse complement strand
GACATCACCCACTGGGAATCTAAGAACCGTGTTCTCTACGAACGGAGCTCCTATGTCGGAAACCTTTGCGTCGCTCTTCGAAGAGTTTCGGTCTGAGCTGAACGCGGAGCTGCGGCGCCAGTTGCGGGCGAAGCGTCGGGAAACGAAGGAGGCGGCCCCGGAGGCTCTTCGGCTGGTTGAGGTGCTCTCCGACCTGATCCTGAGCGGTGGCAAGCGACTCCGTCCGGCACTGGTCCACTTCGGATACCGCGCCTGTGGCGGGACCGATCTCGAAACCCTCCGGCCGCTGGAACTGGCCACCGAACTGTTGCACACGTACCTCCTCGTGCACGACGACATTATGGACAATGCCGACGTGCGACGAGGGACCCCGACGGCTCACGTCCGCTTCCGTGAGGAGCACCGTCGGAATCATCGGCGAGGTGACGCCGAACACTACGGCACCTCGCTCGGAATCCTTGCGGGAAATCTGGCACACACGCAGGCCCATGAACGGTTCACAGAGGCTTGTCAGGCCGCGCCCGACCGAGGCGCGCTGCGGGAGACGTTCTCGACGATGGAAGAGGAGGTCATCGAGGGACAACTTCTCGAGATGCAGGTCGCGCAGCGGCAGGAGGCCAGTCCTGAAACGCTCGAGCGCGTCCTCCAACTGAAATCCGGCCGCTACTCAGTGAAGCGCCCGCTGCAGCTCGGGGCCCTCTTCGCGGATGCCTCCGACGCCCAGATCGAAACGCTCTCGCGGTACGGGGGCGCCGCAGGCGACGCCTTCCAACTTCAGGACGATCTCCTCGGCATGTTTGGCGACCCGAACGCGACCGGGAAACCCGTGGGGGGTGACCTTCGGGAGGGAAAGTTCACGTTTCTCGTCTACCACACCTTGCAGCGTTCGGACGGCGAGGAGCGCCAAATCGTGAAGCAGGCCCTTGGCGACGGCTCGCTCACAGACGACGAGGTGCAGCGCGTGTGCGATGTCATACGCCGAAGTGGGGCCTTGGACTGCGTACGCGACATGATTGAGGACCGGCTCAGTCGGGCGCGAGACGCCCTGAAGGGCGCCGCCTTTGAAGCCGACGGCGAGACCTTTCTGCACGGATTCGTTGACTATCTCGGCCAACGGAACCAATAACACAGAGCCAATAACATGAGCCCTCCAGCATCCTCTCCGTCTCCGGCCGACGTCTCGGCGGGGACCGAGACAAAAGACCGGGAGGCGGAGCACCTGCAGCTTGCCGAACGGCGCGAGATGCAGGCGCGACAGAATTACTTCCACGGCTATGCCTTCGAACATCGAGCCCTCCCCGAAATCGATCTGGCCGAGGTGGCCGGTCAGCTCAGTGTTCCCGCCATCGCCAAGGAGATTGGCTGCGGCATTTCCGGGTCCGTGGCGCGCCAGTTGTTTGTTGGACCACGGCATCGACGTGATCGATGCCGCCGGACAGGGTGGGACGAGCTGAGTCCGCATCGAGGCACGACGGGGATTGGGGGCGGGGGCGTTCGGAGCGACGTAGACGTGGCGAAGGCCCTCGCCCTCGGGACCGACCTCGTAGGAATGGCCTCTCCGTTTCCAAAGGTTGCGATGGAGTCGGAAGAGGCCGTCCTGAGCTAGATTGAACGAGCAGTTCGCGAGCTCCGGATTGCGATGTTCTGCGCAGGGGCTCGCTCGATCTCCGAACTACAGCACGCACGTGTTTCTGAACGAACCGACCAATAATCCTCGTATGGGAACGAATGGAACGACCCCGGTCAAAAGCACACCTTCGGACGAGTTAAGCGAGGAACGGCGTGAGCGACTTATTCGGGGGGTTGCAGAGGGCGAGCTTCCTCTGCACAAGCTCCCTGGAGATTTGTCGGCCCGAGAGGCCGCGTCTGTTCGCCGGGAGGCCTTAGAGCAGGAGACCGGGACGGAGACCGACGGTGTCGGGGCCTATTCGTTCGATGCCGAAACGGTGGCGGAAAACAACTGCGAAAACCTGATCGGCACGGCGCAGGTCCCCATGGGGGCCGTCGGCCCGCTCCCAATCAATGGCGACCACGTGGAGGAAGAGGTCTACGTCCCGCTCGCCACCACCGAGGGGGCCCTGATCGCAAGCGTTAACCGCGGCTGTGCGGCCCTGCGCGCCGCTGGCGGGGCGACCGTGCACGCCGAGGACGTGGGCATGACCCGGGCACCCGTCTTTCGCACGTCCGGCATTGAAGAGACGCGGGCGTTCGTAGACTGGATTGGGGAGCACGAGGAAGAGATCCGCGAACGGGCTGAGACGACGAGCCGGTACCTCGAGCTGCTCGACCTCCGTACCCACGCGGTAGGCACGACAGTGTTTGTGCGCTTCCGCTTTTCGACGGGCGACGCCATGGGAATGAACATGGCGTCGCTGGCGTGCGACCAGGTGATCCAGGAGCTGATCACTCCGGCGACGGGGGTCGACTGTGTCTCGCTTTCGGGCAACTATTGCGTCGACAAGAAGCCGGCCGCCATCAACGCCCAGGAGGGGCGCGGCAAGCGCATCTTTGCCGAGGTCGAGTTGAGCGCGTCGGTGCTGCAGGAATCCCTGAAGACCACGTCCGCCGACCTGAGCGAGGTGCAGTACCGGAAAAATCTATTGGGATCGTCCGCGGCCGGGTCAATGGGATTGAATGCGCATTACGCCAACATGGTGGCGGCGTTCTTCGTGGCGACGGGCCAGGACATTGCCCAGGTCGCCGAGGGGGCGCTGGGGGTGACCTGCATTGAGCCGCGGTCCGAGGATAGTGTGTATGTCTCCATCTTCATGCCCGACGTGCCCCTCGGCGCCGTCGGCGGCGGCACGGGGCTGCAGACGCAGAAGGATGCGCTGTCTCTCATGAACGTGTCTCCGGACTCCGACGATCCGGGCTCGGCGGTGATGCGGCTGACAGAAATTCTCGGGGCTACCGTTCTGGCGGGGGAGCTCTCGCTGATGAGCGCGCTTAGCTCACACCACCTGGCGTCGGCCCACCGCGAGTTGGGTCGGCAGAGCCTCCCCACCCAGAACGGGCAAAGCGGAATGCCTGACCAGGCGAACTGAGGGTGTGCCCATTCGTCGGGCCGGCGGCTCGATCGGAGTGGGGCGGATACGTGTAGTGGCTCAGGGGGAGGGCGAGGCAGGGGCCACTCAGCTGTTTCTCCCGACCAATATACCTTCGTAACGTCATTGCCGTCGTCGAAACGGAGACAAGTGCAGCATCGTCGCGAGAGGGCCACCAACGGGGCCTTCTTCGACACGCACCCCGACCATCCGGGTCGCCGGCCCAGGCCGGTCCCTCTGGGCCCTTCGAGATCGCAACATGACGAGACTCGGCAACGAGGTTGAGGAAAGAATCGAACGCCACCTAATTGCAGAGTCGTCACAACCTCCCATGCATGACTGGTGGCCAGCGACACCAATCGCCTGGAAGGCCGTGTGCGAGCGTCGGGCCTCCGGCGTGGCGACCAACACCACGATGGCCCCCGGGACCGGCGATTGACGTGCAATTTCCTTCCCCAAATTTTTAACGTTTCGCAGATTCTATCGCGCGATCTGGATGCTCTGGACACGAACGCCCTGTGGGCACAGTCATCTTCGTCAAGTCGGGAAACCGTCTCACCGACGAAGCCCAGCCCTTCGCGCCGCAGCGGGGGCTGGTACCGAGGTACATCTGAAGAAAAGTGCAGGGTAGGCACGGGTGTAACGAAAGAAACAGTTTTGTTACAAATCGATGTGGCGTAGGGCATGCACAAGGCCGATTTCTTCGCTGAATCGCACGGGTCTTACATGATCTGATGGATACAACAACACCAGACAAGACGGACCAATTGCTGGAAGAAACCAGCCGTACTTTTGCTCTCTGCATTCCTCTTCTTCCAGAGCCGGCGCGGCAGGAGGTATCGATCGCGTACCTTCTCTTCCGAATCGCCGATACCTTCGAGGATTCCGCCATCTGGTCGCCAGAACGGCGGATCGAGGCCCTGGAGGCGTTTGAGGAGTTGATGGATGCGCCCACGCCTGCCCACGCTGAGCAGCGCGCTCGTGCGTGGACGGACGGTCCCCCCACGGATCACGACGGATATCGGAACCTGCTGGAGGAGACCCCCGCCGTGGTTCGGGAATTTGGGGCGTTGGACGACGATGCGCAGCGCATCATCCGCAAACACGTAAAGCGCACCGCCCAGAGAATGGCGTCGTACGTTCGGCGCACCGATACGAATGGGACACTCCGGCTTTGCACGATGGAGGAGTTGCGCGTGTATTGCTATGCTGTTGCGGGCATCGTCGGCGAGATGCTCACGGAGTTGTTTGTCCGGAACTGGCCGCTATTGCAAGAGGTGGAGACCTACCTGGAGCAGCGGGCACCGTCCTTCGGTGAGGGGCTGCAACTCACCAACATTCTGAAGGACACCGTCGTCGACGTGGAGGAGGGGCGCAGCTATCTGGCTGGCCAACTTGAGCGTGACGACGTATTTGAGCGAGCGCACGCGGATCTGGACGCGGCGGCCGAATACACGCTTGCGCTTCAGAAAGCTGGGGCCCCGCGCGGCGCCGTGGCCTTCAATGCGCTCCCGCTCCGGTTGGCCTGGGGCACCCTCGATCGGGTGGAAGAAGAAGGGCCGGGCGCCAAATTAACGCGCCCGGAAGTGTTCGACATCGTCGATCAACTCCACACCGCGCTGGACCGGGACGATCCCGCCGTGGACCACCCCGCAGCGGATCAACCCCTGGAAGCTTTCAAGGAGGAGAGTACTGCGTCGGTCAACGACGCACCTGCGGGCCCCGAGTTTATCGTCGAGCCCGATGAGATGAATGTCGCACAAGCTGACTCTTCACACTGACAGCATGCAGAAACATTCTGAACACGAGCATTCTACGGTCGCGGGATCCCCCGCTCCCGATCCAGTTGCGTCTCCAGACGTCCCCACCGTATCCTCGGCGGATCTGACGGACGCGATTGACAGTGCGAAGGAATACCTGCTGGAGGAGCAACGCGAGGACGGACACTGGCGGGCCGAACTCGAGGGGGGGAGCATCTTGGAGTCGGAGTACATTTTCGCAAAATACGTGGTCGGAGAACGTCCGGAAACCCATCCAAAGCTTCGGAAGGCCGCGGAGGGCCTCCGTCAGCAACAGCTCGACGACGGGGGGTGGGGCACGTTCCCTCAAGGGTCGACCGACGTAAGCGCGTCGGTCGAAGCCTACTTCGTGCTGAAGCTGATGGGCGATGACCCGGATGCGCCTCACATGCGCCGGGCCCGCCGGGCCATCCACGAGCAGGGGGGCGTGGAGGCGTGCAATACGTACACGCAGATTTACCTTGCCCTCTTTGGGCAGTACGAGTGGGCCAACACGCCGGCCATTCCGCCGGAGATGATTCTGCTCCCGAACTGGTTTCCCTTCAGCATCTACGACATGTCGTCGTGGACGCGCGGCATTGTCGTGCCCCTCAGTATCATTTGGGCGCTGAAGCCGGAGATTCCGGTGCCGGAGCGCGCACATATCGACGAGCTGTATACCGAGAAGACGGCGCCGGATCCCGTCAACGCGCCCGAGAACGACACCGAGCGGCTGTGGTGGCAGTTTTTCCAGACGGTCGATACGGCGCTCAAACAAGTGGAGCGATTTCCAATCAAGCCCCTGCGCGGCCGGGCGATTCGCAAGGCCGAACAGTGGATCCTGGACCACCTCGAAAAGAGCGACGGCGTCGGGGCTATCTTCCCGCCCATCGTGAACACCATCATTGCGTTTCACGCGCTTGGCTACGAAACGGACGACCCGGCGCTCTGCAGTCAGATCGAGGAACTGGAGAATCTGGAGATCGAGGAGGAAGACTCGGTGCGCGTCCAACCGTGCCTCTCACCGGTCTGGGACACGTCGCAGGCCTTGATGGCGCTGCTCTCCACGGACCTGGATGGCACCCACGACGCCCTCCGGCAGGCAGGGGAGTGGCTGCTCGACCAGGAGGTGGAAGAGCCGGGCGACTGGGCCGTCACCAATCCGGACGCCCCGGTCGGCGGCTGGTATTTCGAGTACAACAACGAGTTCTACCCTGACACCGACGACACCGCCGAAATCCTCTACGGTCTCAAGCACCTTCGCTTCGATTCCGAGGAGAAGGAGCAGGAACGCACCCGGGCCATCGACCGCGGTCTCTCCTGGCTCCTCGCCATGCAGAACTCAGACGGCGGATGGGCGGCCTTCGACAAGGACTGCGACAACGAGGTACTTACGTACGTCCCCTTTGCCGACCACAACGCAATGATTGACCCGAGCCACGTGGGGCTCACGGGCCGGATCGTGGAGGCCCTCTCGGATTTTGGCTACGACCGTACCGATCCCCCAATCGCCCGGGCGGTCGAGTTTCTGAAAGAGGAGCAAGAGGACGATGGCACCTGGTTCGGGCGATGGGGCTGCAACTACATCTACGGCACGTGGCTTGCCCTTAGCGGACTGAAGGCGGCTGGCGTCGACCTCGACCAGCCGCGCTACCGGCGCGCAGAAGCGTGGATTCGCCAGCAGCAGAACGAGGATGGGGGCTGGGGAGAAACCCTGGCCTCCTACAAAGATCCGGGTCTGAAAGGGACCGGCGAGAGCACGGCGTCCCAGACCGCCTGGGCGCTCATGGGTCTGTTTGCCATGGACGAGTACGACTCGGAGGCTGTTCGGCGTGGCGTGCGCTACCTTCTCCGCACGCAGCACGCGGACGGGTCGTGGAGCGAAGAGCAGTGGACGGGAACGGGCTTCCCGGAAGTGTTTTACCTAAAATACCATATGTATCCTGTGTACTTCCCAACTCTTGTCCTGGCAAAATACCGGGAGAAGATGTAGCTGATTGGCAAGAAAACCTCGTCGGGAAGCGGGCGACCAATTGCCCCTCGAAAGAGGCAGACCGAACGCGAAAGGGGCGCAAAATATGAGGCGTTATCTTCCCCAGTCACACGCTTCACCAAAGACCAAGCAATCGTTATGCGACACCCTCCGCACGTCACCCTCGACAACCTCAAGCACCAGGCCACGCAGGCCATCAAGGGGAATGAACGGTACCCGTTTGTGCTGATGCTCGAACCCCTCTATACCTGTAATCTCGCCTGTATCGGCTGCGCCGAAGAGCGGCATACCGGAAAAATTTCGGACCGGATCTCTCTCGAGCAGGCCGTTCGCGCCGTCGAGAAAAGCCAGGCCCCGCAGGTGTCGATCTGCGGAGGGGAGCCGCTGGTCTATCCGGAGCTGCCCGAGTTGATCGACGAGATCATCAAACGAAAGCGGCACATCTACCTCTGCACGAATGCGCTTCTGCTCGATCGTCGACTCTACGACGTCGTAGAGCCGCACAAGCGGCTCACGATCAACGTGCACCTCGACGGCATGCGGGAAACGCACGACTACGTGGTGGACCGTGAGGGTGTATTCGACAAGGCCATCGAGATGATGAAGGAGGGCAAGGAACGCGGATACCGCGTGATTGCCAACACGACGGTCTACAAGCAAACCGACATCGATGAGGTCGAGGAACTGTGTGACTTCCTCTTCAACGACCTCAACATGGACGGGATGCTCCTTTCGCCGGGCTACCACTACGAGACGGCGAAGGAAGACATCTTCATGACCCAGAAGGACATCGAGAACAAGTTCCAGCGGGCCCTCGAGTTCACCCCCGACTACCCCATCACCTCGACGCCGATGTTCCTCGAATTCGCCGCTGGGGAGCGCGACTATGATTGCTCGCCGTGGAGCACGGTGACGTATACGCCGAAGGGCTGGAAGGCTCCCTGCTACCTCATCGGAGAAAACTTTTACGACGACTTCGAGACCTTCTGGGAGGAGACGGACTGGGACTACTGGGAGTCGCGGCAGGACGAGAAATGCCAGAATTGCAAGATGCACTCCGGATTTGAGGCCTCTGTACTCAAGGAGCTCCCTGAGCATCCCGGAGACATCCTTCGGCTCGCGAAGTGGAATCTGCTTGGATAGCTCCGTTCACTGCGAGTGCCCGTATGGCTGGTTCAGACTCCTGTGTCGCCGTCGCGTCCGCGTTGCCGGAGGAGATCGGAGGGCTCGTGGACCGGACCGCGGTCGAGCGGCGCGACACGTGGGCCGGGCACGAGGTCACGACGGGCACCCTCGGTGGCCGGCGCGTGGTGCTCATGCACACCGGCACGGGGCAGGAGCGGGCGCAGAGCGGCGTGGCAACACTTCTGGACCGGCGGTCGGTGTCGGCACTGTGCTACGTGGGCGTGGCCGGCGCGCTGGATCCGTCGCTGTCGGTGGAGTCGATTCTCCTTCCCACCTCTGTCCAGACCGAAGACGGACAGCCGGCCCCGTCGCCCGACCGGCAGTGGGCCGAGCAGGTGGCGACAATTGGGGACGGAGGTGTGCGGAGGGGCTCGCTGGTGACGGTCGGTCGGGTCATTACGCAATCCGAGGAAAAAGCCGCGCTCCGCAACGCCCTCGCCCTGAATGGGCCGGCGGCCATTGACATGGAAACGGCCGCTGTGGCTCGTGTGGCGGCCGAGCAAGAAGTGCCGTATCTCTCTCTCCGGATCATCAGCGACACGGCCGACGAGTCCCTTCCCGATCTCCTGAAGGATGCACAGCGCGAGGACGGGAGCATCGATCGGACCCGCGTCATGCAGAGCGCCGTGTGGTCGCCGAGCGCCGTTCCGGCGTTGATGCGCATGCGCCGTCGGGTGCAGAGCGCCGCCGAGATTTTGGCCGAGCGTGTGCCGACCGTTCTCCGCCACCGGGACCGGCAGGGCCTGTGAGCGAGCTGTGAGCCCCGCCCGTGCCGTGGGGGGACCTGAGAGAACATGCCCGGACTTGGGCAGCCTCTCGACGACGTGCCGTCGGAGGTCCGTGACACCAACACTCAGACGACTCGGATCGACCATGACTCGTCTTTGTCGGGCAGCCGTGCTTGGCCTCGTGGCGGGGACCCTGATGATTGCGGGCTCGCCGACGGTCCACGCCCAGTCGTCCCCCGATACGCTGCGACAGCGCCCCGCAGCGGCGATGGATTCGACGCGATCAACCAACCAGACTCCGTACCGGAGCAACCGTACGGTCGCCGAGCATGTGTTGGCACTACCGGCATACGTTCTGCACGGCATTACCAGGCCTATTGGCTGGGTCGGGCGGTGGGGAGTCGAAAACCTGTTGCCCGTTTACCGAAGGTACTTCACGGGGCCAAGAGCGGTGGTGCCTGTATTGACCCTGGGGGGCGAGACGGACGTCAGTGGGGGAGTTCTCGCGTTTGACAAGCACCTCTTCGGGAGTGATCACAGCGCTCGGGTGCGTGCGAAGTGGGGGTCGCGTAACGTCAACGACTTCAGTGCACGCTACACTTTGCCGCGGCCCCTGGGGAACGGCACCCGCCTGTCGCTGTCTGCCCAGTACTTCAACGATCCGTCGAAGCGGTTCTTCCTGCGCGGAAACCGTGCGGACCAGAGCGATGAGGCCCGGTTCTCACTCGAACAGTTTCAGGTGTCGGCCCGGCTCAACTACGACCCTGGCTCTCTGCTCGGGAGCCACCTGACCGTCGAATTTGAGCGAGCCACGACTGCTCCCTCCGAGGTAGATGAGGACCGGGGGGACCTCCTGCCGGAAACACTGCCAGGATTGGGCGACTCGGAGCGGCTACAGGTACAGACAGGGCTTACCATCGACGGTACGGGCGAGGGACCCCGTGCGACGTCTGGGACTCGGCTAAACCTCGGCCTGCGTTACGACCATGAACTGGGGGACGACCGCTTCCGCTATGGCGGGTACGCCGTCGAGGTGCAGCAATTTGTCCCGATCCTCATCCTGCCGGAGACGCGGCGTCTCGCCCTGCGGGCTCGGCTTCAGCAGAGCGAGTCCCTGGGGGGGAGTAATATTCCGTTCTACGAGTTCAGTCGGCTGGGAGGTCAGAGCACCCTTCGAGGGGTCGAAAACGAACGGTATAGCGACGACGGGTATCTTCTCTTCAATGCTGAGTATCGGTATCCCATTTGGGAAAACATGGACGCGTCACTGTTCGTCGACGCCGGGCAGGTCTTCGGCGGACTCGGGGACATTCTGGGGAACAGATTTCATCCCAGTGGTGGAATGGGCGTTCATTTGTTGGGCAAGCAAGGTCCCCGGTTCCGCTTCGAGGTGGCGTTCAGTCAGGAAAATACCCGCGTCATCCTAACGGCCGGCCCTGCCTTTTGACGGCCCCCTGCTTCAAGGGGGGCTCAACGATCCCCGGTCACGGTACGTAGGTGTACGTGCGCTCGCCCATCCGGCCCCAGCCGTCGAACACAAATTCCT
>CAZMDV010000071.1:0-10324 GCA_964564875.1 uncultured Salinivenus sp. | reverse complement strand
GGTGCGCGCTCGGTTGATTGTGCAGGGTGGGAGATTGTAATTACCGATGTGGGAGAACGTTCGTGTGTCGTTTTTGCCCTTGGCGCCCGGAGTGCTGCGGAGAGATTGGGTATGGGGGCATCCCGACGGCCGCCAGGACGGGCGTTTTTCTCCCACACTCCCAGACGCCCACACCCATCGGCGCCACGCGCCGTACCGACAGTAATCGTCTATGGTACACGATGGCCGTCGACGCCGACTACTGTCGAGGTCATTTTGAGAGACTTTTTTGCGGCTGGGTCCTGTGGTGGACGGGCTGTACAGAACCGACCCGTTCCTGTGATTTTTCCGATGGGTCGTTGGGGGCCGGAAACCTCGATGGAGCGTGAGCGGATTGAACCGTTGCTATGCCCACGTCCCACACCGCGCACGATGTCGAGGTCGACGAGCAGTCTGGCTACTGGGCCCTCGTCACCGGCAACAAAGACTTTCGCCGGCTCTGGATCGGCACTCTCATCTCGCTGCTGGGCGACTGGTTTAACACCATCGCCCTCTACGTCCTCGTCACCGAACTGACGGGATCGCCACTGGCGCTGGGGGCGGTCTTCATCACCAAGATGTTGCCCTGGGCCTTATCGGCGCCGCTGGCCGGGGTTCTCGTCGACCGCTACAACCGGCGATGGCTCATGATCGGGATGGACGGACTGCGGGCCGTCGTGGTGCTGGGCTTTCTCCTCATCGAACAGCCGGCGGACGTGCCGTGGCTCTACGTGCTCCTGACCACTCAGGTCGTGGCGGGAGCGGTCTTCACTCCGGCCAAAAGTGCAGCTCTTCCCAACATTACGACGCCCTCCGAGCTCCTGACGGCCAACGCGCTCCTGTCGGCCACGTGGTCGACCATGCTGGCCGTGGGGGCAGCCCTCGGTGGGTTCGCCGTCGAAGCCCTGGGGACCGGCGCAGTCTTCTGGATTGACAGCGGGACATACGTCGTCTCGGCCCTCTTCATTTTTGGCACCACCATTCCCCAGGACACTGAGCCGACCGACACCTCTCTCCTTCGCTCCGCCGCTCATGAAGTCATTGACGGCTGGCAGCACCTCCGCGCGCATCCCCGCATCGGGCGTTTCGCCTTCGCGAAGGCCACGTGGGCGCTTGGGGGTGGGGCGCTCGTCTACATGCTTGCCCTGCTCGGCGACCGGGTTGCGCCGACGGCCCTGGCTGCGGGCATCGGTGTGCTCTTCATGGCCCGCGGCATCGGCACCGGAGTTGGACCGGTCATCGTGCGGGCCCTGTTCACGAACCGCCAGTGGTGGCCTGTCGTCATGGGTGGGGCCATTGCCGGCTGTGGGCTCTGCTACGTGGGGGTCGGGCTCGTGTCCTGGGGGTCCGAGCTCGCGATCATCGCACTCATTTGCGGGCTCGTCGTGGTGGGGCACGCCGCCAGTGCGGGGAACTGGGTGCTGAGCACGGTCATCCTGCAGAAACGGACCGAGGATCGGTATCGGGGCCGTGTCTTTTCGACGGACTGGCTGCTGGTCATGACCGCCGAGTCGTTTTCCATCCTCGCTGGCAGTGCCGTGCTGGAGGCGGGATGGCTTGGCCTGAATGAGGCCGTCCTGGCCTTTGCGGCGCTCCAGGTGGCGTGCGGCCTGGCCTGGCTCAGCATCGTGGTGCCCCGGGAGTGGGACGAGGACGCGACCGCGCAGACGGGGAAGGAGCAGAGGAAGCAGGCACGGTCGGCTCCTGACAGCGTGCCCGACGCGCAACGCACGGTCCAGGAGGCGAGCGGACCTGAGCGAAAATGAGGACGGGTGCGGTGGTTGTCGGGGCGGGTGGCGTCCGGTGGCCAGCGTCGACAGTAGTCAGTGCCGAAACGCCGGCCCGACGCGTACCCTCTCCGGTTCCAACGCCCGCTGATTGACGGGAGGCCGCTTGGAGTTGCACCCACAAGATCCCGGGCCGTCAAAGGTTCTGAAGGTTACCCCGACGATGTGGACGTGTGGAGAACAGGAACAGGAAGCTTCGGAGATACTCTCGAGCGCCTTCACATCCACACTCGACACGTACACGGTCGAGCCAGTCGGGGGCGGAAGCAAATGCTCCTTCGTGAACGTTTACATACAGATAAAAATGGGCGGATCTCCGATCTGGAGATCCGCCCGAAGGGCAGTGCGAAAAGGATGACAGGCGACCTACATGCCTTCGTCCTCACGCTGTGGAATCGAGTCGGCCCGGCGGTACTGACGCGTCCCGCCCTTCTTCGACGTCACGCCTTCGACTTGGCCCTGGCCGCTGATCGTGACGCGGGAGCCGGGCACGCCGTTGTTTCGGTAGAAGTTCGCCACGGCCTCGGCGCGGTCTTCCGAGAGCGACTGCTCGTTTCGCTCACCCGGTGCGGTAAAGCCTTCGATTTGCACGCTCAGGTTCGGGCACTGGGAGAGAATGTCGGCGTTTTCCTGAAGACTGCTCCGAGCCTCGTCAGTCAGCATGCTGGAGTTGCGACTAAAGAAGGCCGCGTTGAATTCACCGACTGTGGTGCAGATCTCGGGGAGCACGCGCTCCACCTGAACGGTCACCGTCCGAGAGTCTTCCCCAATCTCGTTGGAAGCCTGGAGGCGCGCGGTATATTGCCCCGGCTCGTCGTAGGTATGGGTCGGGGACTGGCTCATCGCAGTCGATCCGTCGCCAAAGCTCCATTCTCGGGAGATCGGGCTGTCGCCTTGCACGTTGCTGCTGAATCGCACCGGCTCTCCCTCGTCGACCGGGTTCGGGTTCGCATTAACCAACGTGATTGATGGGGGCTGGGGTTGAGGAACCACCCTCACCGAGATGGTGTCGGCGTCGGAGCCTCCTTCGTTGCTGGCCTGGAACCGGATGGAATACCTGCCCGTCGAGCTATAGCTGTGATTAGCAAGGAGCCCGGAGCCGGTTGATCCGTCACCAAAGTTCCAGGTGTATGTCAAGGGCTCGTCGGCGTCTTGGTTGATTGTGGCCTCGAAGGTACCCGTCTCTTCGGTTTCGAGGGTGTCGGGGCCACCAACCGACTGAACGACGGGGGCAGTCGCCCCGCAGCCGGCTAGGAACAGGCCGCCGACGATGAGTACGAGCGGGAGCCAGAGCGAGGAGAATGACGCGTTTGCACGAGGGGATAATTTTGTCATGGGTCGGTAGTGTTGCAAGAAGGGAAACGGGGAGGAGCGTGCGGATGCCTCTACGGGCATGCCTCCCGCGGGGGGAGATACACGCGTTGGCAAATCAACAAACCATACGCAACGTGCTTCAGATACGCAACTTCTTCCTCTGGAATAAAGACAGTTTCATCTGCGCCCGACATAGACCTGGCCAGTTGCGGCCGGAAGGCGCTGGCGTCGGGGGGGTTCCAGAGGGAAGAACGAAGAGGCCACCAGTACAGGGCTCGCTCTCTTGTGGAGCGGAGCCGCGATCGAACACCCGACACGCAGCGTGTCGGCCGACGGTGGCCGGAACGTACTCCAAGCGGAGGTGAGGCATGGCCGACGCGACCGACGAGGCGGGTATATCGGGAGCGTCGCGACCGAATGCTCCTGAGGCGACCTCAGGTCGTCCGCCGAGTAGCTCTGTACACACAGACCGCCCTCTTCGCTCCTGGGAAACAGAGCGGAAGACTACTCGAGAGCATCCACGTGCTTCTCAAGCATGCTCTTTTTGTTTGCGGCCTTGTTCTTGTGGATGACGCCCTTGGCGGCGAGACGGTCCAGATCCCCTTTCACGTCGTTCAGTAGTTCTTGCGCCTCCCCTTTGTCGTCCAGTGAGCGGAGCTTCTTGATCTTGGTGCGGACGCGGCTCTTCTGCGACTTGTTGCGCTTCCGGCGCTTTTCGTTCTGCCGCATCCGTTTCTTCGCAGATTCGTGTCGAGGCATGGTGTGGGCGAGCAGTTGATGGGTAGAGTCGTGATGGATGGAGCCGAGGTCCAATGGCACCATGCAAAAACTCATGACATACACGTCGTCGGGTTCCCGCTCCCATCGGAAGATCACACGAGTCCTCCGAGGGAGAGGAGGCGTAAGCGTGGGGTTATTCTGCCTGAATGGAGAACAGAACCTGCAGCGTCAAGTTGCGATTGCTGGAGGCCGCCGTGCTGACGTAGAAACCGGGAACCCATCAGTCCGTTTTTCTTCCCGATTAAAGCGGTCCTTCCCCCGGTTTCCCCAGCCTGAGTGTAGTTGGGGGTGAAAATGGGTCCGGCGGCGATCCGTTTTCCGAGCATCTGTCCAAAGGGCATTTGTTTATGTGGTCATTCTTTACTGACCTCGTCCGAAACATGGGCGCTACCCACACCATCGTGGTCATGGACGCGGAAGAGGTGGGGAAGACGCGGCGATATCAAATCCATCCGTCGCGCATGATGGCCGCGTGGGGGGGGAGTCTTCTGGTCGTAGGGGTTGTCGTGGCCCTTTTGCTCGCAGCTACGCCTCTTCGAACACAGATTCCGGGGTACGGGACCGAGAAGATCGAAGAGAGTGCGCAACTCAATGCCATGCGGCTCCAGTCGCTCCAGGACTCTCTCGCTGCTCAACGTCGCTACGTAGAGCGTCTGCGGCGGCTCATTACTGGTCGCGTTGATTCGGTGTCCCCGTCGGGACGAGCGCCTTCGGACCAGCCGCCGGTGACGCCCGAACGGTCCCGTCGGAACGGGAAGTCGGATCGGGAGGGGGGCGGTCCCGATGAGAGCGTCCACGAACAGCCGGCCATCGCGCTCTCACCCTTCTCGGCGTCCGAGGGAATCTCAGGGGGTGAACAAAACTCGCTGTCAGGACTTTCCGCCCCTGTCGCGCCTCCGGTGACGAGCGGCTTCCCTACCCGAGATTCCGATGTCCAGACGGGCCACTACGGCATCGACGTGGCGGTGTCGGAGGGAGAGTTCATTCGGGCTGTTGGCGACGGGTATGTCGTGTGGGCCGACTGGACTCAGGACGGAGGACATACTATTGCGGTTCAGCACGCCGATGGATACCTTACCGTCTACAAGCACAACAAGCGTTTGCTCAAGCACTTGGGCGACCAGGTGAAAGCGCAAGAGCCGCTCGCGGTCAGTGGAAATACCGGAGCGATTACGACTGGTCCACACCTGCACTTTGAACTTTGGCGGAACGGTCTCGCGCAGGATCCCCGATCATACATTGCAGGATGGTGAGGGATGAGAACGCGCTCGCAGTACAGTGGCATCCGCGGCGTCTGCTTGGTCGCCCTGTGCCTTTGACTTCGCACTCCTACCCTTTTGTTTTATGGGCCTCTTCGGTAACACTCAAACGGACGAAACTTCCTCCTCCATGGCAAATCAGACTAACACTGTTCAGGATCAGGTCAATCTCGTTGGCGAAGGCACCGTCTTCGAAGGAACGGTGCGGGCCGAAAGTGACGTCCGCGCCAGTGGGCGAATCATCGGTACGCTCGAAGTAGATGGCAAGACGATGATCGCCGAAGAAGGATCGGTCGAAGGCGAAATTATCACCACCAATGCCGAAATAGCGGGCCAGGTGCAAGGCGAAATCCACGCCGAGGAACGCCTCGTGCTTAAGAGCACTGCGCGGGTCGACGGGACGATCGAGACGGACCGCCTAATTGTCGAAGAAGGCGCCGAGTTTACCGGGGAGTGTGAGATGGGCACCCCGGTTTCCGAGAGCATGAGTACCTCCGGTAAGGAAGGACGGAAAAACGAAGAAACGCGTCCGGATGCGGACGAGGCCGAATCGTCGGAGGAGCTGACCGAGGTGTAGGCCGCTGATCGGGAGGAGGCGACTTGGAACCGGGGCAGAACGGTCCGACACGATACGATGCAGCCACGGTGAGGGCCGACCATGGATCATGCAGATCGTGGCGAGGAGGACGAGCACTCCCGGTCTTCGGACGGAGCCTCCTCCAGCGACGGGACGGCTTTGAGGAAGGCCCTCCGGGACATTGCGCCATACCTCGATTTGGGATGGCGCCTCGCTGGCACCGCAGCGTTCCCTCCCCTCCTCGGCCTAGGGCTTGACCTGTGGCTACAGACGACGCCATGGATGCTCCTTGGGGGTTCCGTGCTTGGGTTGTCAGGGGCGGTCCTCCAGCTCAAGCATCTTCAGGAAAAGTTCAGTTCCTGAGGAGTGCAGGCTCTAGGGGGCAGGCCCTCGCAATGGACGCCGCTTGGGTCCTCCCGCGGTGTGACGGCCGAGAGCCCGCCCCAACTCGTCACGCCGGGCTCCTCGTGCACGTCTTTGCGTCCGGGCGCTCCGGCCTGGACCTCCCCGATCGGTATCCCCACCTCGGAGGGAGCGTGCCTGCGAAATACTTTCATGTGCGATTCACTGGTTCTCATAAGTCCCCTACTGCCCGTATGCGTAGCTTCAGGGGCGGTTGTATGGAGCGAACACCTGCAAGGTCTCCGCTGCGTTCCCAGCATGCACTGAGCGGGCCCTTAGCGCCCGAAGACCTACGGTAGCCCGAAGACCTACGGTAATGGAAAGCTCATGGTGGCTCAGCATCGGAATGGGGATTGGAGTGGTGGGGGGGCACGCGGCCGTTCGAGTGCTGGCGCACTACCTTGCCCTCGGTTCGTCTGACCAGCGCTCGTTCTTGCTTCTGGAGCTGGGTGGACTTGGGGGGCGAATGATACTGGTGTTTGCCGCTATGGTCCTGGTACTTCTCCTCCTCCCGGTACAAATCGCGGTGTTTGTAAGCACCGTAATTGTCCTGCTCATCCTAAGTGTGATTGTGGAAACGGGCCTCATTGCGCATCGAATGGATCGTGGCACGCTGGGGTCTTGAGCCTGCACTGTTGAACTGCTTTTGCGCGCTTAGAGCTTGCTACTTAACGCTCGCGTACGGACACACATGATCGCCCGAACCCGATCTTTTGGACTCGCGGTTCTCGTCTTGCTGGGGACAAGCCTGGCATTGACGGCGACGCCCGCGACGGCGGCCGATGAGGGTGATGTCACGCTCGAAGGCATCGTCAACAATTCGATTCTCGGCCATGCCACCGACGGCTACTACCTCAACTTCAAGCCGTTTGCCAATGTGGAGCTTCCGCGCATTATACTCGCCCGCACAGCGGACGGGTCGCTGACGTTGGAGGCGTACAGAAGCACGGAGTCCATGCTCAAGAACGGGCCGTATGGGCTTGAGCCTCATGGCGGCGAGGGGTCCGAGGGACACGGAAGGCTTGTGACCCAGGGCGCCGACCTTGAAGAGGCCATTGCTGCGGAGGAGCACCTGCACAGTGACGCGAAGCGTATGGAAGGACAGATCGTGGCGGACCTGTCCATTTCACGTCACTTTGTTTTTGGACTGCTGTCCATGGTGGTCGTGTTCGGGGTCTTTGTCACCCTGGCCCAGCGCTACTATAGGAAAGGGTTCGGCCGTACGAAGGCGCCGAAGGGGGTTTTCCAGAACATGATGGAGGTGATGGTGGTCTTCGTCCGGGACGAAATTGCCAAGCCCAACATTCAGGGCGAGAAGTGGAGAACCTTCTTGCCATACCTCCTGACCGCCTTCTTCTTTATCCTCGTCGCCAACATTCTTGGGCTCGTTCCCTTTGCGGGAGCGGCGACCTCCAACATCGCCGTCACCGGGGTGATGGCGGTGATGACCTTCGCCATCGTTCTGCTCTACAGTTCCAAAGACTACTACAAAGAGCTTTTCACGGGCCCTCCCGACGCGCCGGTGCTGGTGCGCATCATTTTCGTGCCGATTGAAATCATCGGCCTCGTCATGCGGCACCTGGCGCTGGCCATTCGTCTCTTTGCCAACATGATGGGTGGGGCGCTCATCATCTTCAGTCTCATTGGGCTCATCTTTATCATCAACATTCTCTTTGGGGAGGTCGCGGCCGTGGGAACGGTCGTCATTAGCATAGCTTTCACCGTCTTTATCTTGTTGCTCAAGCTACTCGTTGCCTTCATTCAGGCGTATGTTTTTACCATCCTCTCGGCCCTCTTTATCGGCATGGCCGTAGAGGAGCATCACCACGGAGAAGAGCATGACGCGGACCCGGCGCCCGACACAAGTCGAATCGACGAACGTCTCGACGCCGTGGAAGAGGCGGTTGAGCCGACCTCGGCGTAGCCGCTCCGGGGCCCGGTCGTCCGCCGAACCGGTTGTATCACCCTCATCACTGCACTCCTACCCTACGACGAAACGAATACTATGGAAGCCGCTGCTCTCGCCTATCTCGCTGCAGGAATCGGCGCAGGCCTTGCCGCCATTGGCGCCGGTGTTGGAATTGGCTGGTTGGCTAGCTCCTCGATGGAAGGGGCGGCCCGACAGCCCGAATCCACCGACGACATCCGAGGCCTCATGATTATTTCCGCCGCCCTCATTGAGGGTGTGGCGCTGTTTGCGCTTATTATCTGCCTGCTCCTGGCCCTCCCGATCTTTCTGTAGTAGGCATCCCGTCCTGGCCCTACGGTCTGAGCATCAGTTCTGGCTGGTGCGTGGCCATGGGTGTCCGCTCGCACTCTTGCGCTAACGTTTGTTTTTGCCTATGACTGCCCTGCTTGCTCAGAGCAGCCTCATCACGCCCTCCGTTGGGCTCATCTTCTGGAAGACCATCGCGTTTCTCATCTTCCTCTACGTGCTGTATCGGTTCGGATGGGGCCCGATCACGGACTCGCTGGAGCAGCGGGAAGAAGAGATCGAGAGCTCCATCCAGCGGGCCGAGGAGGCGCTCGCGGAGGCGAAAGAGATTCAGGCCGAAAACAAGAAGGCCCGGCGTGAGGCCGAGCAGAAGGCCCAGAAAATTCTCCGTGACGCCCGCGAGTCGGCCGAGGAGCTGCGCGAGGAAGAAGAGGCTGAGACGCGGCGGAGGATTCAACAGATGAAGGAGCAGGCCCAGGCCGAAATTGAGCGCGAAAAGCAGGCCGCGCTCCAAGAGCTCCGAGACGAGGTGGCCGATCTTGCCGTCCAAGCGGCCAGCAAGATTGTGAAAGAAGACCTGGATCAGGAGCGGCACCGCGAACTCGTGCGCGATGCCATCAACGACTTTCCGACGAATTGATGCGTTGACACGTTGGAACGTCGAACGTTAGAACGTTCCAACCTGCAAACATTCAACGTTCCAATCCTCTATCCGTATGAGTCAGCGCACGGTTGCTCGACGATACGCCACCGCACTCTACGAAGAAGCAAAGGCGGCCGGTGTGCTCGAAGCTGTCGACGACGACGTTCTCATGCTTCGGCGCAGCCTTGAATCGAACCGCGAGCTGTCGCGCTTCTTCGAGAGTCCCGTGATTCCACAGGAGAAAAAGGACACGATCATTCGCGAGCTCCTGGAGGGACGAGTGAAGGACCTAACCGTACGGTTTCTTCGGCTCCTGGTGGAGAAAGACCGGGAGACCCTGACGAAGGCCATCCTCGACCAGTACCAATCCCTGCGTGACAAGCACCGTGGCATTGTGGACGCGACGGCAACGGTGGCGCGCCCGCTGGCTGACGAGGACCATGAAGCGCTGGTGGAGGCTCTCGAGGAGAGAACCGGAAAAACCATTCGGCTGAGCGTCGAAGAAAATCCGGATCTGATCGGAGGGATCATCATTCAGATTGGCGACCGGGTCTTCGACGGAAGCGTGCGCAACCAACTCAACGAGCTCCGCGATCGCTTTCGGGGTACGACCCTCTCGATCGAAGCCAACGGCGGGACGGCATAGGGCGTATTGCGTGGTGCGTACTGCGCATTCTCTTTCTGCACTACCCGATACGAAATACGAAAGACACGAACGTCGCTACGAATCTCTGCTTCGAAGTGGGAGCCGCACCGACCGGGGCTGACCCCTCGCCGCCTCTCGCTTTCGACGACTTGATCATGTAATCCCTGAGACTCTTATGTCCAACGGCACGATCCGACCCGACGAAGTCACCGACGTTCTTCGCCGCGAGCTTGGCGACTTTGAGACCGAGGCGGAAGAGTACGAGGCCGGAACGGTGATGCAGGCCGGCGACGGCATTGCAACCCTTTATGGCCTGAGCAACGCGCAGTACCGTGAGCTTGTGGAGTTTCCCGAGCAGAACGTGGAAGGGATGGTGCTGAACCTCGAAGAAGACAACGTTGGGGTCGTGCTCTTCGGCGACGTCGACGCGGTGAGCGAGGGGGACGAGGCCCGGCGCACCGGTCGCATCGCGTCCATCGAGGTCAACGAAAACATGCTCGGCCGCGTCATCGACCCGCTCGGTCGTCCGCTCGACGGGCAGGGGCCGATTGAAGGCGACGGGATGCTGCTGCCCCTGGAGCGGAAGGCCCCCGGCGTCATCTACCGCCAGCCGGTCGAGGATCCCCTCCAGACGGGCATCAAGGCCATCGACTCGACGATTCCGATTGGGCGGGGCCAGCGCG
>CAZMDV010000070.1:0-10418 GCA_964564875.1 uncultured Salinivenus sp. | reverse complement strand
CACCCGGAGAGGGCGCAGCTCGTGCTGAAGACGTTCTCCTGAATGCTGCTCAGCGTCGGGCGAATTCCGTCCTGTCCGGCGCCCGCGGGACCGGCGTGCTCGCACGCACCGGTGCCCAGAGTGACTGCGATGCTCAGGAGACACACGAGAGGGAAAGAGCAGTCGGGCACGGCGCTAGAAGTTGAGGACACGGAAGATGTTGAACCCGAGGCGGATCTCCCCCTCCAGAAGATTTCGGACGTCCAGATCGCCGCCCCGGAGGTACTGATCCGTCGCGATCCCGGCCGAGTTGGTGACCACGATCTGGAAGACGTGCCCGCCGGTCGTAATCTCCACGCCCGCCCCCCAGCTGTCGAAGCGGTTCAGATTCCCAAGTGTCCGCGTTTTGACGTAGCCCGACAGAATGGGCACCCATTCACCGAAGACGGTGATGTTGTGGTACACGGTGGCCCGTCCCCCGAGCCCGAGGGTCACGAGGGCCTGCTCCCCGTCGATGTCTTCGGCCGGGTTGAGCAGCACGCCGGGGACCACGAGCACGCCGAACCGGTCGCCGAGGACCCGGGCGAGACTGAGCTGTCCGCTCAGCTTGAACGCTTCCCCTCGAAGTCTGCTCTCTCCTTCCGGTGGGGTCCCCGAGATCCAATTCACTGTGCCGTGCACACTTACGCCCAGCGGCCACTCCCGCTCCCCCCACTGCTGTGCAAGCTGGTAGTGCGTGCCCAGTTCGACGTCGTTCGCTTCGTTGCTGCGCCCCAGGGTGACCAGTAGGTCGTCGGTGAACGCGTGTCCGAGGGTCAGCTCAATGACCGAGGGCCCGTCGAGGCCGTACAGCGCGTCGTAGCCCTGACTCACCGGGGGTGCAAACCGGTGACTGATGAGGAACAGTGAGCTTCCCCGGTCCAGCCCCCGGGTCGTGGGGAGGTTCAGGAGCCGCCAGCCGTTGAACGGGTAGGCCGGCCCCCTCGCGGATGTGCTCGGTCGCTCGTCGCCCGCGCCTATCTTTTCGATCCACGAACGGATTGTCGAGATCTCTTCGTCGGACAACCTGTCCCCGGTGAGCGGCATCGCCGCCCGTCTGATGCTGGACCGCCCCTCGATCTTGTGGACCAGATAGCTGCTGTCCGGCTCTCCGGGGTGGACGCGCAGCAGATCGGGCTTCTCACGACTGGGCGTTTCTACGGTCGATTCGTAGAACGCGCCCGGACTCAAATCCATCCCCTGTTGGGGCTGCGGACCCGCGTGGCACCCCGCCCGCGCACAGGTCTCGTCCAGGATGGTCTTGACCCGTTTCTCCAGCTGTTCGAGGGGCGGCGTCGGCGACTCCTGTCCGCACGCCGACCGAGGGCCGAGCCCGCTCAGGAGACCGACCACGACGAGCGCGACCGGAACGACGACGGGGAGGACCTGACAGCCCCGCTGAACGAGGACATTCATAGGACCGAGTCGGGGGAGCACAAGGCAATGTTCGCATCCGCGGGATCGTCGTCTCGTGCTGCTTAATACCCGACCCCGTTACCCGAAGAATCGGTAATCTCCATCTCACCGCCCATGTACACGTGATTGTCGCACACGTAGAAAAGAGAGTCCGGCGCGTCCGACGGAACCGTGAAGGTTACCGAGCCAGTTGATGTCTTTGCTGGGTCGTCTCTAAACTCGTCGCCTCCTTGCCCTTCTGCCGTTGTCCCGATGTAAAAGGGATGGGTAGAGGGGACGTCGTCTCCCAACTGAAACTCGTAGGTCTTGCCCCGCTCGAGCGTGATCACCCTTCCAGCCTCGCCGCCAATGGCGAAGGCGACGCCAACGTTGTTCTGATCGCTGTACGGATAGCTGTCGCCGATCTCCTCTACAGTGACGTCGAACGTCTGCGCGACCCCGTCGTCGCCTCCGTTCGGGCCATCGCTCGTCTCGTCGTTGTTGGACCCGCCCGAGTCACACGCAACGAGCAGCGAGCCGCCCGCGCCCACCGCCACCCCGGCAAGGCCGAGGGATTGCAGGAATCGGCGCCGCGACACAGAACGCGAATTATCGGTGTGGGGGTCGTCGTTCATACCATCGGAGGTCTGAATTGGAGGGAACACCGAGCCGGCGCGCGAGAGCCTCCGTTCGCCGTTTCTAAGCCCTCCGGATGCCGGCGCGTGAGCTCAATTCCGCATCCCAGTTCCGTGCTGGACACATGCAGAACATCGCCTTCTGGCAGTGACCACCCCGAAACGTGAAGAACGAAGGAAGGAGGCGGGCACCTCTGATGGCCGCTTGGGCTCAGAAAAGTGCCCCCGTCAGTACCGAATCGTAAGGGAGCCGACGAGGCGCCGCCCGGGGAGCTGCCGCGTTGTGCGCATCATGCCGTCGCCTGTGGGGCGGAGGCCCCAGTCGAACGGGGTCTGGCGGCCGAGGACGTTTACCACATCGAGCTGGCTCTCCAGGGTGAACCCACCCCACTGAATCGCATACCGCACTCCGAGATCGATCCGGGTGCGCGGCGCCAGGGTGTGCGAGGCGGGATTCTTCAGGGAAGACCCGATCGAGGCGGCCGCCGGTTCCAGTTGCGTACCGAAATAGTCGTAGTAGATCTGCCGAAAGCCCCAGCTCCGTCCCCAGCTGTGCTCCGTGCGCAGGCGTAGGCGGAGCGCGTCCGTGAGCGTTCCTTCGGCGGACAGCGAGAGCTGGTGCGGCTGGTTCCAGGGCACTGGGACCCGTCGCCCTCCGAAGCGTCCGGGAAACTGGCGGCGCGACTGGCTCCAGTCGTAGCGGAGCGTGCCTCGGAGAAGGTCTCCCTTGCGGGTAAGGACGAGCCCGCCCCCGAGGGCATATCCGTCCGTCGCGGCAATGGCTGAGGCGGGCGCAACGGCCGCTGCGTCGCCCAACGGGGGTCTTGCGTTGCTCCGGAGGGCCGTGTAGTCGAGCATGAGGAGGCGCCCGTAGTGCTTGTAGAACGCCTCGCCCCGCACCGTCCACCGAGCGTGGGGCTGGATTTGCATTTGGGCCGTGGCGTGATAGGCCCGGGGCGGGGCGTGGGTCGCCCCCGTCGGAAGCCAGAAGCGCATGGACGGAAGCGTGGCGGTCGGGCTCGTGCTGCTCGCCTCGAAGCGGTTCACGAATTGACGGTAGAGCCCGCCCGCCACGCGCACCGCGTACGGCCCAAGCCCGGTCGTCGTCCCTTCGCGACGCAGGTTCAGGCGGGGCTCAGCGTAGAGGGTGCGGCGCGCCGGCACGTAGGTGAGGCGCGTGCCCGCCGTGAGCGTCGTGTTCGTCCCGAGCGACACCACGTCGCGGAGATACCCGCCGACCTGCCAGCGCGTGTCCTGGAAGGAGAACGGACGCAGAAAGCGCCCGCCGAGTCGAAACTGGCTCGTCAGGCGCGACACCTCGACCGCTCCTTTGAGGTGGTGGCGTGTCGCGGCGGCGTAGCTGCCCGTCGTCTCGAGGGTCCACTCCTGGATTTGGTTGTGGTCGTCGGGCCACAGGGACGGATCGAGGGCCCGCTGCAGGGTGTCGATAGCGGCCGCAATGTCGTCGTCCGGGTCCGGCGAGCCGTAGGTCATCTGGTAGCCGCGGCGCACCCGGTGCTCGCTCGCGCGGAGCTGCACCGAGACCGAGGATCGCGCCCCAAGGGTCCAGTCTAGGCGGGCCTGCCCGGCGGTGTTGGCCCAGTCGTAGCGGTCCTGCGTGAGCATGCCGAAGGGGTCGCGCGTCACGAACTGGGTCCGGAGGTGGTTGCGGCCCCGGTAGCCGGACACCGACAGCGAGCGGTACGGCCCGAGGTCGATGCGGGTGGCGGCATGGACGTCAGAGAATCCTGTGCTGGCCGTCTGCGCCGCGGGGTCGATGTCGGGCACCTCGCCCGCATCGAAGTAGGACGTCAGCAGGACGGGGTCGACCACGTTCCAGTCCAGCAGCAGGCGATCGAGGGTGGGGTCCCGGTAGAGGTCCCACACGCTCGACCGCGCGGCGACGCGGAACTGGGCGGATCGGCGCTCCCCCAGATCCATCGATCCGTGTCCCTCCACGTTCACGCTCATGGGGTCGATCGTCAATTGCCCGTACGACGGGGGAGAGGTGCTGAGGGCGTGCTCGGCCGAGACGACCCCGGAGGTGGTGCTCCCGTGCTCGACGCCGAAGCCCGCCTTGTGCACGGTCAATCGGTCGAGGGCCAGCGGACTGAAGGCCCCCAGCAGCCGCCGCAGCGTCACGGGGTTGCGGATGGGCATGCCGTCGAGGCGCGCCTCGTGCTCTCCAGCGGCCCCGCCCTGCACGTGCAGGTCGGCCATGGGACGCTGCCGGTGTACGCCCATCAGGGCGCCGGCCCGCCCCAGCGCGTCGGGCGTGCCCCTTCGGCCGGACTCGGCCAGCTCGTCGGCAGAGAGCGTGGGGGCCCCGACGCTCTCCTCCGGCGCGCGCCGCTGCACCCCGTCTACGATCACTGGCTCCGACACGATGGGGGTCGGCGTGAGGGCGATGCGCCGCTGCACGCTGTCGCCCGGCGGCACGTAGACGCTGTCGACAGCCGTCTCGTAGCCGAGGTGCGTCGCCACGACGCGGTAGGTGCCGGAGGTCAGATCGGGGAGCCGGAAACGGCCGGCCCGGTCGCTTGCGACCCCCGTGCTCGCCGTGGCGAGGAGGACGTGGGCGTGGGGGAGGGGCTCGCCCGTTTGTCCGTCTACGACGATCCCTGTAACGTCGCCGCGTCGGGGCGGGTGCCGCGGGGATGCTGTCAGCACGTAGGTCCCGCCCGAAGTCTGGTAGAAGTCCACGCGCACGTCGGCCAGAAGACACCGGAGGAGGGCGTCGGGCGTCGCGTCGCGCGCCGAGCAGTATACCGTTTTTCCCTGCACGAGCTCCGAGTCGTAGACCAGGTCGATGTGGGCCGTCTCGACGACGCGCTCCAGGGCCGCATCGAGGCCCACGCCGCGGAACATCATGGTGTAGCGGGGCGCGTCGCCCGACTGGGCGTGGAGGGGAGCGGGGGCCCCGAGCACAACCGCCAACACGAGGCCCGCGAGTCTCATGCTTGCCCCGTGCACCGCCGATCGTGTTCGCGTCGTACTCATGGCAATTGAGGCGACTGCGGCTCGTCTGCCCGCGCAAGGACGTATCCGTGGGCCGTCGTCCGGTACGCCAGCCCGCGCGCCATGCACACATCGTGGAGGATGGTCTCGAGCTGGGCGTTCCGGGAGTAGTAAAGTGTCAGGGGCTCTGAGCGCGTGTCGGCGTCAATCGAGGCGTCCAAGCGGATAGAAGGGCCGAAGCGGCGCTCAAGGGCTTGTGCGAGGTCCGGGAGCGGACGGGCCGTTACGGAAAAACCCCCGCGGCGCCACGCCGTGATCCGCTCGATGCTGGTGTCCCGCACCGTCGTCAGCGTGCCGTCTGTGCCCAGCGTCGCGGCCTGGCCGGGGCGTAGAGTACGTTCGGTGCCAGCGGCCGTCCGGCCTGTTACGCGCAGGCGGCCCTCGTCCAAAGCCACGTGGACGTCATCGGCCTCGCCCGCCCGACTGCGAACCGAGAAGGCCGTGCCCATCACCTCCACGCGCACCGACGGCGTTTGTACGATGAACGGCCGCTCCCCAGACTCAACCTCGAAGAAGGCCTCGCCCCGAAGCTGCACGACGCGCTGCTCGGCTTCCAGGAGGGGGACGGAGGAGAACGTGCGGGCATAGGTGAGGCGTGTGTCGCCGTGGAGCTCCACGGTGGAGCCGTCGGGCAGCGTGCGGACGGCGGTGGTGCCGGGGACGGCCGCCACCTCAACGGGCTGGCTCCACCACCACACGGCGACCCCAAGCACCAGCACAGCGGCCACGGCACTGCCCCAGCGCCAGAGTCGTCGCTGGGCTGACCGGGCAGACGTTGGGCGGCGGGGACGACGGTCCTCGGCGCGGCGCTCTTTCTCCCCCATCTCTTCCTCGCCGATGTGGCGGCGCACCTCGGCCCACGTGTCCTCGGCGTCGGGAAGGGCCTCGTCCGGGGGCGCGGCGCGGTCCAGAAGGGCCCACATCTCCTCAAGATCCGGGGCAGCCCCATCGTCGGTGCGGGCCTGCTCCAGGGCATCCTGGAGCTCGGATGGCACGTTCGAGTCGTCGCGGCTCATAGGATTCGGTGCTCTGCGTGATGGGATCGAACCCGGCGCCGGAGTTTCTTCAGCGCTTGCACGATGTGGTTGTTCACGGTCCGTGGCGAGATGTCCATGACGTCGGCAATAGACTCATGGCTGAGGTTCTCAAACCGGCTTAGGGTGAGGGCCTCCCGCTGGCGATCCGGAAGCTCTTCGATCCACGCCCGGAGGTCGGCTTCCAGCCGATCGGCGTCCATCTGCGCAGCGACGTCGGGCTGTACCGGCTCGGCGTTTCGCCTGAGCTCGCTATGCTTGTCTTCCCGGGTCCGGCGGTCGCGCTCGGTGTTGTAGGCGCGGTTGCGCACGATGCGGAAGAGAAGCGCCTCCAGCGATTCCCCCGGATCGAGATCGTCGCGCATGTCCCAGAGAGAGGTAAAGGCGTACTGGACAATGTCCCGCGCCGCGGCCTTGTGCCCAGTAATCTGGAGGGCGTATCGGGCCAGCGGGTCGTGGAGCGCGTCGAACACGGCTTCGAAGGCCTCCCGGTCCGAGGCCTTGATGCGACGACACCACCGTTGGAACTGCTCGTCGGTCGGCATGAGACCGGATCGGCATCCGAAGGCTGTGCGGCCCCACCCTGCTACACCTCTCGATCGTTGCCCAGAGGACCCGTGCAGGCCCGCGTGTGTCTCTGTACTGCACGCCAGCAGGACGGAGTGACTACTCCGTCGTGCGAAGACTCCGTGAACAAGTACGGCTCAAGAGGTGGCATGGTCCTGGGAAACGGCCGCCCTGAGAGAGCTGAGCGGGATGGACGGCCGGTCGACAGAAGGGGACGCAGGAGACCGGAAGAAGTGCCGGAACTCGCCTGCGCAGGTTGGATCGGACTGCTTACTGATCTCGGTCTACTGATCTCGGCCGTCCGCGTCGTCGCACCGGGGCCGTCCCTCGGAGGGCCCCAGATCGAGGCCGGCGAAGAGATTGTTGAGCGACTCGGCCAGGGTGGGATGGGCGAAGGGGGCCGACTGGAGACGATCGACGGGCAGGTTGCCCATCATGGCCGTCTGCAGGACGGACATCACCTCGCCGCCTTCGATGCCCAGGATGGCCGCACCGAGCAGCTGATTCGTCTCCGAATCGATGACCGCTTTCATGAGTCCGCGCGTCTCGTCCACTTCCAGGGCGCGTGCCACGTGGGTCATCGGCATCTGCGCCACCGTCACGTCGAGGTCGCGCGCTCGGGCCTGCTCCTCGGTAAGCCCGACGCGCCCGAGCTGCGGGTCGGTAAAGAGGGTGTAGGAAATGAGCCGGTCGTCGGTGGTGCGGTCGCCGTCGTGGAGCCAGTTGTCGCAGAGCAGGCGGTAGTCGTCGTAGGAGACGTGCGTGAAGGCCGGGCCGCCCGTGACGTCCCCAATCGCGTAGATCCCGTCGGCGGTGGTGGCGAGGCGGTCGTCGACCTGCACGTAGCCGCGCTCGGTGGTCTCCACGCCCGCGGCGCCCAGGTTCAGGGTGTCGGTGTTGGGGCGGCGGCCCGCGGCCACCAGTAGCTCGTCGCCCGTGATCTGCGCCGGGGCCTCGTCGCCGTTTAGGTGCGCCGTGATCGTACCGCCGGCCTCCTCGACGGCCGTCATGCTCGTTTCGTTGAGGATGCGGATCCCATCCTCGCGAAGGATATCCTGAAGCGCCTCCGCCACGTCGGTGTCCTCGCGGCCGAGGATGTGTTCGTCCCGATCCACGATCGTCACGTCGGCCCCGAACCGCCGAAACATCTGCCCGAATTCGAGCCCGATGTAGCCGCCTCCGAGGATGAGCAGGTGCTCCGGCACCGCGCCCAGCTCCATGATCGAGGTCGACGTCAGATGGTCGACCGCGTCGATCCCGTCGATGGGCGCGATGACGGGGCGCGCGCCCGTGTTGATCGCAATCCGGTCCGCCGTGAGGGTGCGCGCCTCGCCGTCGTCCAGGGCCACCTCGATGGTGTTCGCGTCGACGAATCGCCCGTCGCCCTCGATCAGGTCGAGGGTGTCTTTCGCCTCGATGCTGCGGCGGCTCCCCGACCGAAACGACTCCACGATGTCGCGCTTGCGCTGGCGGACCGTCTCCAGGTCGACGGAGACGTCGCCCGTCTCGACGCCGTAGTCCTCGGCCCGGCGGGCGAGGTGGGCCACCCGGGCGCTGGCAATCATGGTTTTGGTAGGCGTACAGCCCCGGTTTACGCACGTGCCGCCCACGTGCTTGCGTTCAAGGAGGGCAACGTCGTGGCCGTCCTCGGCGACGGTGCCGGCGAGGGGGCCGCCGCCCTGGCCGGCCCCGATGACGATGAGGTCGTAGGACGCAGGATCGGGCATCGGTGGGTTGGGCGCTTGGTGCAGAGGAATGCGGGGAGCCGTCTACGACACGGCGCCGGCCGTGGAGGCGGTCGATGTCCTGCGGCCGCTGGAGGTCCAGCTCGCGAGCAGGCGGTCGACGGCGTTGGGGCCCCACGTGCCGGCCTCGTAGGGGTAGATGGGGAGATCTGCCTCCAGGAGGGGCGTGTAGAGCCGCCACGAGGCCTCCACTTCATCGCCGCGGACGAAGAGGGTGGGGTCGCCGACGATGATGTCGCGGATGAGCGTCTCGTAAGCGTCGGGGACGGGGCCGAAGGCGTTCTCGTACGAGAAGCTGAGCTGCTGGGTCTCCAGGGTCATGGCTCCGTTGCTCCC
Organism: uncultured Salinivenus sp.; assembly: GCA_964564875.1. Classification (GTDB taxonomy): domain Bacteria; phylum Bacteroidota; class Rhodothermia; order Rhodothermales; family Salinibacteraceae; genus Salinibacter. The sequence continues at coordinate 1,670 of CAZMDV010000070.1, read as the reverse complement.
TTCTCCGGGGGCCTTCACCTCGAAGCGCAGGTCGAAGCCCTCGTTGGGCTGGAGCGTGATGAGGAGCTCGTTCGGCGGGGCCTCGCAGTCGGCGTCCTGCGGCACGCACGGCCCGCCGTCCACCTGGAAGAGCGAGACGGGCGCGCTCTGGAAGCGGACCGCGATCTGCGTCAGCTTCGTCGGTAGCCGCTTGCCGGTGCGCAGGTAGAAGGGGACCCCCTGCCACCGCCAGTTGGCGACGCCCAGGCGCATCGCGGCGAACGTTTCGGTGTCGGAGTCTGAGGGCACGTCCGTCTCGTCGCGGTAGCCCGGCACCGGCTCGCCGTCGACGGTGCCCGCCTCGTACTGGCCAAAGACGATGTCCGACTCGGGGGTGGGCTGCTGCACCGCGTTCAGCACCTTCACCTTCTCGTCCCGGATGGCGTTGGCGTCCATGCTGGCGGGCGGCTCCATGGCCACCAGCGTCAGCAGCTGGGTCAGGTGGTTCTGGACCATGTCGCGCACGTGGCCGGACTCGTCGTAGTACCCGCCGCGCCCGCCTACGCCCAGCGACTCGGAGACGGTGATCTCGACCCGGTCGATGTGCTCCCGGTTCCACATCGACTCGAAGAGCGCGTTGCCGAACCGGAAGGCCATCAGGTTCTGCACCGTCTCCTTGCCCAGGTAGTGGTCGATCCGGTACACCTGGTCCTCCTCGAAGTGGGCGTGGACGTGCTCGTTCAGGGCCTGCGCCGATTCGAGGTCGTACCCGAAGGGCTTCTCGACCACGACGCGCGTCCACCCCGGACTCCTGTTAAGGCCGACTTCCCCGAGGCCCTCGATGGCCGGGCCGTAGATGCTGGGCGGCAGAGAGAGGTAAAAGGCGCGGTTGCCGGGCAGGTCGAGGTGGCGCTCTAGCTGCTCGATGCGATCGCGGAGGCCGTCGTAGTCGTCGCCCCCCTCGCCGAGGCACTGGTAGAAGAGGTTTCGAGTGCACCACGCCGCCGCTTCCTCGTCGGAGTACCCGTTTTCCCGGAGGGCCGTGCGGGCCTCCTCGCGGAACCGCTCGTCGGACCAGTCCGACCGGGCCGTGCCGAGCACGTAGCAGCGGCGGGCCACATCCTCGTTCTGCATGATCTGGTAGAGGGCCGGGACCAGCTTCCGCCTCGTGAGGTCGCCCGTGGCCCCGAAGATGACGAACAGATGCGGGTCAATCTCAGACATGGGTTGCGGTGTTTCGTGGTGCGTATTTCAGGTCGCAGGGGAGCAGAGGCTTCGCAGGCGTGGAGGCCTGAGCGGCCGGACGCACGGTGCGCCCTGTGCCTGCCCGCTTCCAGGCCTTCATGCCTCGTTTACGCATTGAGGGAGACCCGGTTGAGATGGAAAGAGGTCGCTGCGCTACTCTTCCGACTCCTTCACGTCGTGCCCACCGAACTGGTTGCGCATGGCGGCGAGGAGCTTGTGGGTGTAGGAGTCCTCTACCCGCGAGTCGAGGCGCGAGATGAGCGCGTCGGTGATAACGGGGGCCGGCACGTCGAGGTCGATGGCTTCCTTCACCGTCCAGCGGCCCTCGCCGGAGTCGTCGACCCACGGGGCAATGTCGGGCAGGTCCTGGTCGCCTTCCAGTGCCCGGGCGGTCAGGTCGAGCAGCCAGGAGCGCACCACGCTGCCGAACCGCCACGTCTCGGCCA
>CAZMDV010000069.1:0-10671 GCA_964564875.1 uncultured Salinivenus sp. | reverse complement strand
CCGGGAGTCCTCGTTGCGTTTCGGGGCGGTCGTTTCGTATTATTACAACCCATTCTTCCTCATCAAACCCTTATGTCCCGACCTCTCCACCATGAGTACTTCCAAAGACTGGACGACCGCCCACGACCTTGCGGTTGTGTACGTCGCCCTCGCCTATGGAACCGACCACGATCTGAGCGACGGGGAACTTCGGGTGCTTACGAAGGCACTACAGGCCTGGGAGGACCAGTCAGATCCCAACATTCAGGACATCATCGTCGAGGCCACGACGTTGTTCATGGAAGCGGACGCGGAGGAAGAGGTCTGGCGGGCCATGCAAGATCTCCAGTCGGAGCTCTCGCCTCAAGAGCGGCGGAATACGGTGCGGCACCTTATTCGCATTGCCGAGGCCGACGGCGTGTTGCTGGAACGCGAGCAGGGATTCATCCACACCCTGGCGGAGGCTTGGTCGCTCAAAGACCTCAGTGAAGGGCTCCTCGAAGACACCTCTGCGGTCGTGCAGCGGCGGGACGAGGACTGGAGTCTTATCCACGAGCTGGCCTTCCTCTACGTCCTCGTGGGGCACAGTGATGGAGAAGACCTCCCCCCGGACACGATCGACGTGATGGTGGACCGACTACAGGAGTGGGGCCCCGACCGCTCCGAGGCACAGGTGCGCGAGATCCTACGTCGGGCCCTGCAGGTCTACGCCAACGAGCCGGGACAGGATCTCATCCACGACTCGGTCGAAGCCCTCAAGGAGGCACTCTCTCCCACGCATCGGCTCACGGCGCTCGACGACCTCCACACGGTGGCACAGGCGGCCGGATCTCTTACGAACAACGAGCACCAGCTCCTTCAGTCCCTCGCACAAGCATGGGACCTCAGCGTGCGCATGAACGGGTACGGGGGCTAGTGCGGTGTTCTCCGGAGAGGCTAGCCCAAACGTTGTTTGCGCCCTGGTGCCGACAGCTGCCAGCGGGAGCGCGGAGATCAGACGGACCCAGTCAAAAATGTCGACAGAACCAGTAAGAGCTGCTCTCTTCCAGGTGGATTCAATCTGCCAAACGTTGCAGCGTTAAAACGTTGGCCCTTCTTGGCTTACGAGAAAAAAGATCTGCTTCCACCTGCCGACTTTGGTTCATTCGTGAGCCGACACGATGTGTTCAAAACAGTATCAGGAGGCCGCGCCCCCGTCGCCATCGGACGGGGCGTCGTTGCCACGGGACCCCTCTGCGTGACCGGGAACTTGCTGGCCGCGGCCCTGCCAGCTCCCATCCGAGGGAGGACCCTGGGGCCCACGAGAAGAGCCCGGGGAGGCGCCAGGGCCCTCAAAGACGCCGAACTGTACCTGCATCGCCCCCCGTTCCATCTTGCGCTGAAACCAGCGCATCACAAACCGGCGGAGGTAGGCCCGTGTGAAGGGGATAAGTCCAAGAAATCCGAGCACGTCCGTCAGGATGCCCGGAGTGATGAGCAGTGCCCCCGCGACGAGAATGATCACCCCGTCCGCAAGCTCAGTCCCCGGCAGGTCGCCAGCCTGCAGGCGGTTGTTGAGACTCCGCCAGGTGGAGAGCCCCTCGCGGCGGGCCAGGTGACTCCCCACGATGCCGGTGATGATGATGAGCCCAATTGTGGGCCAAAACCCGATGATCCGGTCCACCTGGATGAGGAGGGCCAGCTCGATCGCGGGTGTGAGCAAGAAGAGGAGAATGAGGCGGCCTAGCATGGGACGGTCCCGCAGGGGAAACTGGTGAGGGAGAGACAAGTCGTGGGCCGACCGTCGCAGTCATACCCGTCGAATCGGTCGCCCCCCCTCCAGTTCCATCCTACGAGGGACCGAGCCCGGTTCACGTTCCGTTGCGTTCGACGAAGTACTTCTCCTCGTGGATTGCCTCCTCCGCGAACCCGGCCCGGCGGAGAATCCCCTGCGCCTTCTCAATCATCTGCGGATGGCCGCAGGTGTAGGCCGCCGTATCCTCCTGAGGAAACGAGGTCGTGTCCAGGTATTTCCGCAGCACATCTTCGACCCGCCCGTACTCCCCGTCCCAGTCCGGATCCTCCCAGGGGCGGCTCACCGTCGGCACGTACTCGAGCCAGTCGAACTGCTGGGCGAGGCGCGTCAGCTCATCGAGGTACGTGCCGAGCTCCCAGGAGCGACTCGCGCCGTGCAGGACCAGTATGGGCCTGGGCGCATCGAGGACACCTGTCCGCAAGGCCCGCAACTGATCACGGATGATGCTGATGTAGGGGCCTACACCGGTCACCGTGGCCGCCATGAGGTGATGGGTATAGCTGGGATCGAGGGTGAACCGGCCCACAATTTTCTTGCGCATCCACACCTCCGCGCCCTGCTCCAGATCCCAAAGCCGGGGCGTCAGGTCCCCCTCGTCGACCCGTTCGATAAAAAACTCCAGCTCCGTAGAGCCCGGCGCCGACACCACCGAGTAGGGGCGGAGGAGCGGACGATCGTTGGCCTCGTCCTTCAGCCCCAGTGTGGCGTATTGTCCGGGTGTGAAATCGACAGGCTCGTCGGCCCGGAGGTGGAAAACGGCCAGGTCCTCGGAAAAGTCAACCCGCTCGAGAAGAGTGAGTTGGCTGTACTGCGAGGCGTCCATCGACGTACTTCAGCTTCGTGCGAAAACTAAGCGCAGCCTCTTCCCCAGACACTGCGACGGGCATGGACGCTCGGTCCAACGCGTCCACGGAGAGGCGTTGAGGCACAGCACATGTGCTACCAAAAGCCACCGGTCTAGTTCTGCCCAGGCAACCTCCAGCCCCCCGTCAAGTCCAAAATGCCGTTACATGTCCTCGAGCAGCCGCTCGATGAGATCGACCGACGACACGTCGTCCGCCTCGGCGTTGAAGCTGGGCACGATGCGGTGCCGAAGAACGGGGACGGCCATCCGGCGGATGTCCTCCTCGACGGGGGTCATGCGCCCGTCGAGGGCGGCGAGGGTTTTGGCCCCGAGCACGAGGTACTGCGACGCCCGGGGGCCGGCACCGTAGCTCAGGTAGTCCTCGATGAAAGCGGGGGCGGAGTCGGACTCGGGGCGGGACCGGGTGACCAGTTGCACCGCGTACTCGATCACATTGTCGGCCACCGGGACCTGCTGAACGAAATCCTGGTACGTCTGCAGCTCGTCGGCCGTCATGACCGGGTTCACGTCGGCGAGGGGGCCGGAGGTGGTGCTCCGAACGACCTCCGTCTCCTCGTCGAACGAGGGATAATCCAGCCACAGATTCAGCATGAAGCGGTCGAGCTGGGCTTCGGGCAGGGGATAGGTGCCTTCCTGCTCAATGGGATTTTGCGTGGCGAGGACGAAGAAGGGGTCGCCGAGCGTGTGCGTCTCGCCCGCCGCGGTGACGTGCTGCTCCTGCATGGCTTCGAGCAAGGCAGCCTGGGTCTTTGGGGGCGTGCGATTGATCTCGTCGGCCAGGATGATGTTGGCGAAAATGGGTCCGGCCGCAAACTCGAAGTTTCGATTGCCCCCCCGGCCCTCCTGAATGATCTCTGTGCCCGTGATGTCACTGGGCATCAGGTCCGGGGTGAACTGAATGCGGCTGAATTCCAGGTCGAGCACGCCGGCGAGGGTCCGCACGAGGAGCGTCTTGGCGAGGCCAGGCACCCCAATCAGGAGGGTGTGTCCCCGAGCCATGAGGCAGACCACCACCATCTCGATGATGTCCTCCTGCCCGACGATGACCTTGCCAATTTCGTCGCGGAGGCGATCGTAGGCCTCACTGAGCTCGTCGAGCGTTTCCGGATCCTGTGGGGGAGACGTAGAAGAGGACATAGGGATGGGGGCGGTCTCAGAGCGAGGGGGAGTCCGTCGTATCGGTCGGGGCGGCCCGTAGGCAAAGGAGGCGGGGGGCGGCTCAGCGGCGCCGCATCGCCGTCAGTTCGGACTTGGAGATGCGGATTTCCACGTAGATCTCCTCCTGGAGCTGGTTTGTCCACTCCCGCATCTTCCGGCTTCGCTTATCGCGAAGGGCAAACTTTCGAATGCGTTCGTAGTCCTTCTCAAGGTTCACGCGGTGGGCTGGCTCGCGCCGCTCGAGAAGGACGATGTGGTAGGCCTCGTCCCCGTTCAGTAGCTTCACCTTGGTGGGTTTGCTAATCTCTCCGGGCTCCAGCTTCTCAATGGTGCGTGTCCAGGAGGGCCCCAGGGCGTCGAGTACGAGATCGCGGGTGCCGGATTCCGGATCGGTCACCCGGCCCCCATTCTTGGCCGTTCGGTCGTCTTCCGAGTGGCGGCGGGCCATCAGCTCGAAGGTGACGTCCTCGTAGTTCATGAGGGTGTCGCGGACAGAACTCAGATACTCCTTGGCTTGGTTTCCGGTCGGCGACTCGGGCTTGATGAGGACGTGATTGAGGTCGACGGTGCTTCCGTCCTTCGAGTTGACTCGGAGAATGTGGTATCCGTTCTGGCTCTCGTTGTAGAAGACCTGAGAGACTTTGCCGACCGGCGTACGCGAGGCCACCGCGGCAAACTCGGGGACAAGGTCATCCAGGTTGACGTCGTTGAGGGCGCCGCCCGACGAGGCCGCCCCAGCGGCGTCCGAAAACTGACGGGCCATAGCCTCAAGCGACGCGCCCCCGCTGACGACGGAGTCGCGAATGGAGGTGATGAGCGACTTCGCCTCCTGGCGGGCGTCCTTCGTGGGCTTTGGGTACCGCACGATGTGGGAAAGGCGAACGGTCTTCGGAAGGCGGGGAAGCGAGTCCTGAGGGATCTCCTCGAACCACTGACGGACCTCGCTGGGCGTGATGTTGAGGTTTTGCATTCGCTTCTGCCTCAGCTTTTGTGCCAGGATCTGGCCCCGGAGGTCCTCACGGAAGGTCTCTTTAATCTGGAGAATGCTCTTGCCGTAGACCTTCTCCACCTGCTCTTCGCCCCCGGCTTGCTGCTTCAGGTTCTCAATTCGGCGATTAAGCTGGTTGGTAAGCTGCTGGTCCGACACGGTGATGGTGGTATCTCGTCGGGCCTTCTCGGCCAGAAGCTTCTGGTCGACCAGTTGCTGAAGGGCGTCCATCCACAGATCGTGGGAGTAGGACCTTTGCTGCTGGCGAGTTTGCTGGCGGACGAGCTGGTCGACCTCGGACTTCAAAATGATGTCGTCCCCGACGACGGCCGCGATGCGATCCACGAGTTTAGCGTTCTGGGCCTGCGCGGGGACCGCGGCCAGGCCCACGAGGAACAGCAGCACCCCGAGCAATAAGCTCCCAAGACGGGAAGAGAAGAAAGGGAGAGAGGCAGAAAGGTGGTGCATGCGGGAAAGACACGTGTTCGGAGAACGGTGAGCGGGCCTCGGCAAGGACAGTGGGTTAAGGCATCTCGAGAGCCCCATCGGCCCGTGCTTTGCTACGGAGGCGTTCAACCTCGTTTGCATACATCTGTTTCCGGGCGCGAATTCGGAGGCGGCGGCGGATCTTTTGTTCGAGCCATTGAAGCTTCGGGGCCGACCCCTCTGGGATGCGGCGATCAAGTCGCAGCACGTGGTACTGGCCGTTGGCGTTCACGATCGGGGCGGTTTCCCCTTCCTTGAGGGCACCGAGCTCCTCCTGAAGAGTGGGCAACTGCGTGCCCAGACGGCTCTCCGGAAGGTAGCGCCGCGACAATCGGTGAGCCCGAGCCGTGTCCGCGGCGTACTCCCGCACGAGGCGATTCCAGGCCGAGTCGGGTTGGGCCGGCAGGGTGCGGAGGGCCTCGCGCACCGTTCGCGCCGCCGTCTGACGGTCCGTGCTCAGGTAGTGGATGCTCACGTAGGGCTCGCGCAGGCTCATCCGGCTCTTGTGTCGCTGAAAGTAGGTCTGCACCTCCTCCTCGGACGGAGCCAGATCGGACTCCTCATAGAGCCGGTTTTTCAGGGCCGCGACGAGGATCGAGCGGCGCTGCCGCTCCAGTCGTCGCTGGACGTCATCGACCGACTGGAGGTTGAGCCGCTCGGCTTCCCGGTACAGGAGCGTGCGGGCCACCCACTGATCGATGACCTGCTGCCGGGCCGCGGTCGTGTCGCGGGCAGGCCCCATGCCGCCAAGCATCCGATCGAGGTCATCCTGAGTCAGGTAGTGAGATCCTACGCGGGCGATGTACGAGGAGGGCGGATCTTCCGACTGGCACCCGCTCCCGAGGGCGAGCACGAGGAGTCCCCCGAAGAGGAGGGCAAGGCGACGGAAACCGGTGGGGAGGATGGTGGAGCGCATGGAAGAGCGTGCCGGGTCGGGCGAAGCAGAACGTTACACAGACTCCAGTCGAAAAGGTCGAGGGAACCAGAAGAGCCTGTTTCCTCTCAGGCGAGTTCGGGCGCAAAGTGTCGCAACGTTAACGCGTAAAAGAACCTTGGTTTGCGAGAAAACCGATCCGCTCCCGTCTGCCGACTTCAGCTTCCGTCCGAGTATCCAAGCCGGTGCCGCCAGGAGGCTGCCGAGTTCAGGGATGGAGATGACCATCGCAAGCTCTTCGCACGAGGTCTCGGGACAAACTACGCACTACGCACCCCGATTCGTATTCGCCGACTGCTTCCCGAGCCGCACCCTCTCGTCCACGCTCGACGCACGACAGGATCGAGCCCGTCTGGGGGCAACGGCAAATCCTCGTCCACAAACGGTCTCCCACATCGGTGAGCACTGGGTCGGCGGAGGACAGAGTCTACCGGGAGGCGGACGGGGGCTGGAAGGGAGGGCGAAGGCGTTCCGGATAGGTTTCGGCATTGTACCGATCGCGCAGCCGCTGGATCACCTTTTGCTCGTACGATTGCTGATAGTCCTGCAGTACGCTGTTTCGGGCCTCCTCGAAGGTCTTTGTTCGAGGGGGAAGGCGCGTGTCGCGAATCATGAAGAGCCACTCGTTGCCCTCCGACTTCGGTCCTACCGATTCCAGATCGTCGGCGGAGCGCACCTCTTGATAGACCTTAGCGGAGCGGTCGGTGACGTACGCCGTGTCGGCCGAGACGAGCGCGTCCTCGGTGGCGGCCGCCAGGAGAGCCCTGAGTGAGCGGTCCTCTTCGTAGGCCCTTTCGTAGGGATGCAACAGAGAATCAGACGGGGCGCGGAACACGATCGTTCGGACACGTTCCGGGAACCGATACTCGCGCTGGTTTTGCTGATAGGTCGCCCGCAGGCCCGTCGAGTCCTGCGCGGCGGCCGTCCAGACCGAGTCTTGCATATAGCGGAAGAGAAGCGCTCCTTCGCGGTACTTCTTGACCTCCTCGGCGAGCGCCGGGTCGCGCTGGGTTCGGCGAATGGTGGCGTACTGAATCGCCTTTTCGATCATAAAAGACTCGATCATCTCCCCAATCGTCATCTGCGCTCCGCCATCGGTTTGCGTCAGGTGGCGGGCCATCTGCCCCAGGGTGTAGGTGGAGTCGCCGAGGGTCGCTACGCGGGGAGGGGGCGTTGCCGAGGAGTCGGTACGGGAGAGGAGGGGCCGGGCTAGAGAATCGACCGAGGCAGCGCCGGTTGCCTCAAGGATCCGGGTCGTGTCCACCGTGGCGCCTTCCTCCGCGCGTACCTCGCGCGCAAACGCTCCCTTGCGCTGCTCCGTGCGGGGCTGGCCGGAGATGCGCTCCTTGAGGGTGTCGTACATTTCCGCGAAGGATTCTCGCTCTTGTCGGTCGGTGAGTTTTAGGAGATGGTAGCCGTAGCGGCTTTTGACGACTCCCGATACGGTCCCCACGGTGTCCATCGACGCAACGGCCTCGCGGAGGGGATCGGGGAGGGCCTGCGGATTGACTTTGCCGAGGGATCCGCCCTTTGAGGCGGACTTGCGATGCTGAGAGTGCCTCCTGGCCGCGTCCGAGAACGAGATCTCGTCGGCCACGATCTTCGTCCGGAGGGAGTCGAGGTACTGTCGGGTCTCCCCGGATTCCCCGCTCGATTGACGCAGGATGTGGGCGAGGCGGATGGGGGGCTGGGCCGGACGCCGGTCGTGTACCTTGATGATGTGGTAGCCGTACTTGGTACGAAACACGTCGCTGACCTCCCCCGGATCGAGCGTGTACATCCGACGCTCGAACGGTTTGACGATCTGGCCCGCCCGGAGGTAGCCCAGGCGCCCCCTGTACCCTCGATCCCCTTCCTTGCGAGCGGAGGGATCCTCGGAGTTTCGGTAGGCGAGGTCGGCGAAGGGAACGCCCTGATCGAGCGAATCCGCAATCGTCTGGGCGGTGCGGTAAGCGGAGAGCGTATCCTCGTCCGACGACGCTTGAATTAGGATGTGGCTCACGTCGACGGCCCGCTTGCGACGCTCATACAGGGTGCGTGCGGCGGGCTCGTATACCTCCTCCCGCATGAGACGAGGCCGGGCCAGCTCCTGGCGGTAGCTCTGGACGTCTCGCTGGATGCCCGGAAGGGTGTCCATCCTCGCGTCGCGAGCGGCGCGCACCTTCAGGCGAAAGTTCAGGTACTGATCGAGAAAGTCGCGGTAGGCGCCGAGGGAACTGTCGGCGGCGTTCTCGCGCCCCCCCGCCGACTCGGCGAATGCGGAGTCCAGCTCGGCCAAAGAAATCGCCGTGTCGGCATACCGGGCGACGACTGTGTTTTCGGCGGAGGACGAAGTGCCCAGGTTCGTATTGCCGGTCTGCTGAGGGCCGCTGCACGCGACACAGAGGCCAGCGAGGACGAGGGCAGCGAAGGCAGTCCGCAGGGTGACCATGAACGAAGGAATTTTGTCGATGTGGGCCGAGAAGGGAGCTTCGCCGCGACAGGGCGGGTAGAAGCGGAGTACACGCATCCATACTAGCGAACCGACCTCGCGGAATGCAACTCGTTGGGGAGGATTGCACTCGGGCTTGATATGGGGAACGGCGTCCTCGTCGGCCCGTCCGACGGGTCCGAAATCGCCGTCTCCAAGAGAAAGGCGGTTGGAAAGAGGCGCTTCCGAGCTTCGCAAAACCCCAGACAATTCTGCAACGCGGGGGAACTGGGGGGAGGGTGCGTGCTACAAACCGTGGTCTCTAAGTGGCCCCGCCGATGCAGCTTAAGCTGCCCTCTCCCGTCTCCACTTCTGAACCTGACCTCTGCTCCACATGATGGCCTCCAACGCGCCGGTTCGTGTTCGTTTTGCCCCGAGTCCAACCGGTCGTCTTCACGTCGGTGGACTGCGGACGGCCCTCTACAACTATCTCTTCGCCCGCAAGCACGACGGCGACTTCGTGCTGCGGATCGAGGACACGGATCGGGAGCGCTACGTCCCTGGGGCCGAGGACGACATCCGCCAGGCGCTCTCGTGGGTCGGGCTCGGGTACGACGAGGGCCCCGAGAAGGGGGGAGACCACGCGCCCTACCGCCAGTCCGAGCGCACCGAGCAGTACCAAGAGTACGCCCAGAGGCTCGTGGAGGCGGGCCGGGCCTACTACGCGTTCGACACGAAAGAGGAACTTGAGGACATGCGGGCAGAGCATGGGGCGTACGACGTGTCGACACGGAGGCAGATGCGCAGCTCCCTCACCATGCCCGACGAGGAGGTTGAACGCCTCCTCGACGAGGGGGACTACGTTGTTCGGCTCAAGGTCCCGCGTCAGGAGTCCGTCCAGTTCGACGACGTGGTCCAGGGATCCGTGTCCTTCGATACGTCGGAGATTGACGATCAGGTGCTGCTGAAGTCCGACGGCCTGCCTACGTACCACTTGGCCAACATTGTCGACGACCACCTGATGGGAGTTTCGCACGTCATTCGGGGGGAGGAGTGGCTGTCGTCGACCCCCAAGCACGTGCTGATGTACGAGGCGCTAGGATGGGATCCGCCCACGTTCGCCCATCTGCCGCTCATCCTGAGTCCCGACCCGGAGCGAGGCGGCAAGCTTTCGAAGCGAGACGCCAACGAGCTCGGCATTCCCGTCTACGTCAACGACTACCGCGAGGCCGGATACGAGCCGGCGGCCCTGCTCAACTTCTTAGTGCTCCTCGGCTGGAGCCCTGGCACCGAGCAGGAGCTGTTTACCCTCGACGAGATGACCCGTGCCTTCAGTCTCGATCGCGTGGGCGCCAGCGGAGTCCAGTTTGACATTGATAAGCTGCGCTGGGTCAACGAGCACTACGTCCGCGACCTGTCGGTGGAGGCGCTCGCCGAGCGTGCCCGGCCCTACGTGGAGGCGGAGGGCTACGAGGTGGGCAGCGAACACCTCAGGACGATCTGCTCGCTTGTGCAGGATCGCATCCAGGTGGTGCCGGAAGTCGTGACGGACAACCGCTATTTCTTCGAGGATCCGGACGAGTACGAAGAAGCGGGGGTGGAGAAGCGCTGGACAGACGAGTCCGCCGAGCTGTTGTTGGCCTACGCCGATCGGCTGGAGGACGTCGACACGTTCGACACGGACACGGTGGAAACCGAGCTCCGCGACCTAGCCGATGAGAAGGACGTGGGCGCAGGGTCCATAATCCACCCCGCCCGCCTCGCCGTGAGCGGCCGCTCGTACGGACCCGGCGTGTTCGCCCTCCTGGCGGCGGTGGGGAAGGAAGCTTGCATCCGGCGCATGCGCCGCGCCGCCGAGGTGCTCGGGTAGGGATGGAGGTGTGGAAGTTTGGACGGATGGGGGTTCGATCGCCTCCGCCTCTCCACACATCCATTCTTCCACCCCGCTACGCGTCAAGCTCATCCTGGAGCAGGTCCCGAGCCAGTTCAGGATCTGCGGCACCGTTCGTTTCGTCCATCACCTGCCCCATGAAAAAGCCGATCAGGCTCTTCTTGC
>CAZMDV010000068.1:0-10973 GCA_964564875.1 uncultured Salinivenus sp. | reverse complement strand
GAAGCGGCTCAGCACGAGGGCCTCGCGCTGCCGCTCGGTGAGCTCGCCGATCCATCGCCAGAGCTGGTCTTCGAGCTGTTGGGCACCGGCCTGCACGTCGGGCGGCGTGGGCGAGGTGGGCTGAGCGGGCGTCTGCTCGCGCACGTCCTCCTCCTTCTCGCCCCGCGTGCGCCGGTTGCGCTCGTGGTTGTAGGCGCGGTTCCGGGCGATCCGGTAGAGGTAAGCCTCCAGCGATTGGTCCAGGCTCAGCGAGTCGCGCACCTCCCACAGCCGGACGAACGCGTCCTGCGTCACGTCCCGGGCCGCGTCCGGGGTCTGCGTGATCGACCGGACGTACCGGAAGAGTGGTTCGTACATTTCTTCGAAGAGCTCGGCGTAGGCCGACCGGTCCGACGCCTTCAGGCGCCGGCACCACTCATCGAACGGAGGGGCGTCGGGCATGAGTGATCGTCGAGAGGCTCCGGATCGGAAGCAGCGAGATTTGCCCCGCGTCTTTGCAACACGCGGCGGCGCGCCGGTGACCAGCCCTCCTCCTTAGCGTTCGATCCAGACGTTCTGCCAGGCGTCGATCCGGGCTCGCCAATTCGGAGGCACCACAATGGTGGTATCGTACTGATGGAGGATCGCCGGGCCCGCGAACGTATGGCCGTGGTGGAGGGCCCTGCGGGCATAGGCCATGGTTTCGGTTGGTCCATCGGCGGTGAACCAGACGGGCCGCGTGCCGAGCACCGCTTCGTCGAGGGACCGATCGGTCTCGGCCTCGCGGGGCAGGGCGGGCGGTGGGACGGCGACGGTGCCACGTCCGCGAAGGGCCACCACCTCTACTGGCTCGTCGGGATCGGCATGGCCGTAGCGTCGGCGGTGCCGGTCGTGGAAGGCCTGGACGGCGTCGGCGATGTGCGTGCTGGTGATCGGCGTCTCCACCGGCACGCTCACCTCGTAGCTCTGCCCTTCGTAGCGTAGGTCGAGCTCGTAGGTGAGCGCGGGCCTTCCGTGGTCGGCGAGAACATCCTGCACCTCGCCCTCTACCGCGCCTGCGGCCTCGCGGAGCGGCGCGGGATCGTCGCGGAGCGCGGCGGTGCGGGTCAGGACGGCGCGGGACGTGTCGTACACCACGTCGGCCATGAGCAAGCCGAGGGCGCTGAGGACGCCGGGCGTGGGGGGAACCAGCACGCGCTCCATGCCGAGGGCCTCGGCCAGCGCCACCGCGTGGAGGGGACCGGCCCCGCCAAAGGCAACGAGCGTGTAGTCGCGCGGGTCGTGCCCTCGTTCCACCGACACGCGCCGGAGCGCCCGCTCCATGGTCGTGTTGGCCACGCGCAGGACCCCGAGCGCGGCTTTCTCCACCGATCGGTCTACCTCCGCACCAAGCGCTGCCACCGCCTCGCGGGCCGCGTTCGGGGCCATGTCGAGGGTCTCCGCGCCGCCCAGCACGTGCTCGGCCCGGAGGCGGCCCAGTACGAGATGCGCGTCGGTCACCGTGGGCTCAGTGCCGCCGCGACCGTAGCAGACAGGGCCGGGCTCGGCCCCCGCACTTTCCGGCCCCACCCGCAGGCTGCCCCCGGCGTCTACATGGGCGATGCTCCCACCGCCCGCGCCCACGGTGTGGATGTCCGTGGCGGGCAGGCGCAGGGGAAGGGCCGCGATGACGTGCTCGGTGGTGCGCGGCACGGCCCCGTCGCAGAGGGCCACGTCGGCACTCGTACCGCCCATGTCGAGCGTCATGATGCGGGGCGCGTCGGTGTCCATGGCGCGCCGGGCCACCCCGAGCGCCCCCACCACCCCACCGGCCGGGCCGCTCAGGGCCAGGCGGGCGGCCTGCTCGGCCGCGAGGTCGAGTCCGATGGTGCCGCCGTTTGACTGCATGACGCGGACGGGACGCTCCCCCAGTGTCTCGTCGAGCCGGGTCAGGTACTGCTCCACCGTGGGGCGGACGTAGGCGTTGACCACCGTCGTGGCCGTGCGCTCGTACTCGCGGTACTCGGGGAGGAGAACGCTGCTCCGCGTAATCGGGACGTCATCCGGAAGCGCCTCCCGGAGGATCTCGACGGCGCGCTCCTCGTGCTCCGGGCGCCGGTACGAGAAGAGAAACACGAGGGCCACGCTTTCCACGTCCTGCTCGGCGAGGGTGTGCGCCACGCGCCGGACGGCATCTTCGTCGAGCGGTGTGAGCACGTCGCCGTCGGCACTCAGTCGCTCGGGGACCTCGTGGCGCCGGTCGGCGGGGACGAGCGGGGGGCGGCGGGAGGGCTGCAGGTCGTAGAGGTCGGGCCGGTCCTGGCGGCCGATGGCGAGCACGTCGGCGAAGCCCTCGGTGGTCACCAGCGCCGTGCGGGCACCGCGCCGTTCGAGCAAGGCATTGGTGGCCGTTGTGGTGCCGTGCACAATGGGAACCCCGGCCCCCACGTCCAGTCGACCGAGCCCTGCCGTCACCGCTGCATGCTGGGGCTCCGTGGTGGGCTCTTTGTGAACCTGCAGACCCTTCTCGGTGACGACAACAAAATCGGTGAAGGTGCCGCCCACGTCTACGCCAACGGGCGACCCGCTACCAGGGGAGGCTTGGGAGTCGGTCGACATGGAAGTTCAGATAGCAATCAAACGACGCTCGTCTCGTGGCCCGAGCGACCGTCCCCAATAGACGGACGCGAGGGGACCACGTCAAGTGCCCGGTCCCGAACGGCCCGGCTCAACCTCAAGCCAGCCGTCCCCAGGGCGATCGTCTATCAAAGACTTGGTCGAACGATAGAGGCGCAGCTGCCTCTGATCGTGGGAAAGATGACGGGGAAGCACGGGCGAGGGGGGAATGGGGGTGTAGGGACAACGAAAGTTTGCCCCTACAGAACGAATCCAACGGACTGCCGTCGCTCAGCCGCAATGGCCGCAGAACATCTTCTTCCATCAGGGAGGCGACGTTGCCGTGAGGATGAACCTGGAATATTTCTTGTTTTTACTGCTGACCACTGATACAGTGAAGACGCGTCCCCTTCCTTCAACATTCTCCGTTATGAAGGAGCGCTCCATAAAAATTTAGAACGGACTCGCGCCGGCCTCCCTACCGCTCCTCCGCAAACGCTCCCTCCGAACCTATTTCCCATGCGATACGCCGCTTCTCTCCGCGAAGCCACACGGCCCAAACGCCTCTCGCTCCTCCTCGTCGCCGTTTTTCTCCTCATCAGCGTCGCTCCCTCCAACGCCCAACCTGCCCAACGGCCCGTCGATGCATTCTACGGGAAGCTCGGTGGGGGGCTCTCGGACTACACCGGTGATTTCCCGGCCCAGAACGTGTCGCACCCGTTCGACTTCCAGGAAATTTCCAGATCCCTCGGAGGGACCGCGTCCGGGATTCCGTTCGTGGTCAACGGAGAGTTAGGATACCAATTCTCGCCGAAGTGGGCCCTCGCCGCTGGCTTCCAGGGCGGAAACTATCCGATTGTGGGATACGCTGGGGCCGCTGACGACTCATGGCGCTATACGCCACAGTTGCTCGGCCGGTACACGTTTGGGGGGAGCGCCCAGTCTGTGGCGCCGTACGTGGACGGGGGCCTCAATGCCACATTCGGCGGCGCCACGAGCATAGGAGCTGGGCCGTCCGTGGGGGGAGGCGTAAACATTTTACTCAGCCGCTCCCTCTCCTTCTACGTCGAGTCCCGGTTCAACTTCACCCTTCCAGATGACGCAATTGACGGGACCGGAACCGGGGTGAACGACGGGATCACCGGCCCGTTCGACTCGGTCAATCAGCTTCTCGGCTTCGGCGTAAAGGTTACCCTCACGACGCCGACGCCGCCCCGAGTGATCGCCCTCGACGGCCCGGCCGAGGTAGAAACCGGCGAGTCGGTCACGTTCACGGCGGGGATCAACGACGGGGAGGCGGCTCGTCCGCGGTCCTACCAGTGGGAGTTCGGGGACGGGGAAACCGGGTCGGGTCTGACGGCCACCCACACCTACGACCGGCCGGGCACCTATTCGGTCGCCTTTTCGGCAAGCAACGAGGCGGGGGACGCACGAAAATCGATTACGGTTGAGGCCACCCGTCCGTCGAGCCCATCGCCCCCATCGACGAAGGTCCGAATCGCGTCGCTCACTGCCACCCCCAACCCGACCGCTGTGGGGATCCCGGTTCAATTTAGCAGCGCGGTAGAGGGACGCAGTGCGCCCACGTACAAGTGGAGCTTCGGCGATGGGTCGACCGCCACCGGTTCGTCTCCCACCCACACCTACGAGAACGCCGGTCAGTACACCGCACGGCTCGACGTATCCACCGACGCCGGGACGGCGGCCCGCACCGTTTCCGTCCGCGTGGATCCCCGCGCGAGCCAAGAGCGAGCCAGCCAGTGGCGGGCGGGACGGTGGGGAATCGTCGTCGCGTCAATGAGCGATGAGGCCGGAGCTGAGGCTCTGGCTCAGCGATACCGAACCCGGTTTTCGGCCGAGACTGTGACCGTTGAGATCGTAGAGGCCGAGACCGACGAGGGCCTTCGGTATCGAGTTATCGTGGGGACGTTCGAAAATGACAGGATGACTCAGCAGGCGATCAAGAAGCGCGAGGAGAACCTTCCGCCCGAGGCGTGGAGCCTCCGCCTCAAGTAGCGTGTATCGGCGTTCAGGGAGAAGGAGACGGTGCCGATTGGCTTCCCGAAGGAAGCGGCCGCTCTGTACTCTTGCACGTCGATCAGCGCATTGAAATGCTCCTCGCCGCCGTGCGGGTTCTGAATCGCGGTGCCCCGAAAATCCTCAACCTGTCTGCCTCGATTGCAGGGCGACTGTGTGTTAAATTCTCGTCGACCGATGGGGCTCAGCTGCCCCTACGCAAGATGGATGCCGGGGCCGTACGGGCGAATGGAGGCATGGGGGCACTCCAAACGCACTTCCTTGCTCCGCAGCACGAATGTCGTGTCGCTTCGCTGCGCTCAGGGCGCGTGGGCATCGAATTTCTCCCCCCGCAAAACGGCGAGGGCAGGCCGCCGTCGCTATGGTGCGATTGCCGTGGACTCGATTGAGAAGAGGTCGTCCGCATTTCGAAGCGGCCTGTGATGCGTACGATTTTCGTCGGGTCGTCCGTCGCGAAGGTCCATGTGTCGAGCCGGTCGGTGTGCCGCGCGGCGTAGTCGCGCAGCACCGTCGGCGTGTCTTGGGCCGGGTCGAAGCGGACGGAGAGAAGAGGGGCCTCCGATCCAAACCGCTCCCACCGCTTTGGCTGGGGGGCCGCAAAGTGCTTCGACGGCGGCGGGCATGCGGCACCCCTCCTGGGACGTACGCCGCTTCTCAGTCCCGGTCCCCGTTATCGGTTGGACCGTCCGTCCGGGCCACGGCGCTTTTGACTTTGCAAGGGGGGAGGAAGTTGCGAGGGGGGAGGGAGCCCACCGCCGGGGTCTCAGGGGTGTCATCCGCAGGCTCCCCTGCGAGAAAAAGCCGCTGGCCCCGTCGAGAGCTGGATCCCCGGAACTCGCTCCCCAAAATTCCCCCGGCCCGTTGGAAGAGCTGTATTGTGTGTTCTCAGATCCGAGAATATGTTTTCATTCTCAGACGCATCGGTTATTGTGAAGATATCCCCTGAATGCTCCCTGAAAGTGTGCCCCTTTCTTTGAAAGCATTCGTGGTCCCTTCCGCACACTGAATCTTCCCAGATCGTATTCCCCCATGCTTCAGCGCATCCTCGGCGTCCTTCGACTTGACGTTTCCACCATCGAAGAGATTGAGCACGATACGACTGCCACCGGACAGGCCGCAGGCGTCGTGGCCATCGCGGCCGTGTGCCAGGCCATCGGAAGCTCGATTTCGGCCGGCATTTCGGGCAGCGGGGTCGGGGCAGGGTTTCTGGTCACCATCGTCGGCGCCTTCATCGGATGGGTCGTGTGGTCGGCCCTCACCTATTGGATCGGGACATCGTTCTTTGAGGGCAAGGCCGACCTCGGAGAAATGCTGCGCGTGATCGGATTTGCACAGGCCCCACTGATCCTCGCGATTATTCCCTGCCTCGGATCGTTGGTCGGCGGCATCTGGGCCCTCGTGGCCGGCTTCGTTGCCATCCGGCAGGGCCTGGACCTCGACAATACGAAGACGTTCGTCACGATCATCATCGGCTTTCTCGCCTACGTCGCGATCGCTGCGATTGGCGGTATCTTCACGGGTGGCATGTCGGTCCTTTCCGGGTAACTCCCGACCGCTCATCCTGACTGAGTCTGCCGGGGGCAGCCCTTACACGTCGAACAGCGTGTCGAAGTACTGCTCACCGCCGTCGCAGATGATCGTCACGACTCGGGCGTCCGGGTGCGCCGCACTGATCTCCAGTCCCACGGACAGGGCCGCCCCAGCGCTCGGCCCAATGGGCATCCCATGCTCCTGCGCGGCCATGCGGGCCTGCTGGTAGGCCGTGTCGTCGGCAACGCTGCGCACCTCATCGATGTAGTCGAACCACATCGTCGGAAGGTCTCCGCCCTTCCCGAGTCCCTCCACGGTGGTCTCATAAGGGACCGGCTCCGCCTCGTAGAACGCCGTGGAGATGTTGGACTGCTCGGCGTCGACCCCCACGACGGTGACGTCCCGCCCCGCCTGCTCGGCCTGCTCCTTCACGTGGCGGGCGCTTCCGCTGAGGAGCCCCCCCGTGCCCATCGCGCTCACGAGATGGGTCATCTCGGCGCCGGCCTGGGCCCAGATTTCGGGGCCCGTCCACCGGTAGTGGACGCCCGGGTTGTCCAGATTGTGGTACTGGTCGACCAGAAACGCCCCCTCCTCGTCGGCGAGCCGCCGGGCTACGGCCCGGTAGTGATCCGGGTGGTCGGAGTCCACGTCCGGACACGTGTGCACCTCCGCGCCGAAGGCCCGCATGTAGCCGATCTTGTCCGGGCTGGTGCCTTCGGGACACGTGAGCTTGCAAGTGACGCCTAGGCGGTTGGCCACGAGGGCCACGGCGCCGGCCGTGTTGCCGGAGCTCGCCTCCACGACGGTGTGGTAGTCGTTCTCCCGAAACGCCTCCGACAGGATGCCCATCGCGATGCGGTCCTTCATCGACCGGGTGGGGTTCTCCGACTCCATCTTACAGAAGAGCCGTTCTCTCTCCACCCCGGGATAGGGAATCATCGGGGTTCCTCCAATTCGGCGCAAAATGGGGTCGTCGGTCGGAAACGGTGAGGGCGGGAGAGTGTCGTGCTGCGAGGAACGAAGCGTCGCGTCGGTGGGCATGAACGGAGACGGGGAGGATCGTTGGGGAGGGCAGATGTACGCTGCGAATTGGACCAGTCGGCGTCCCAGGTGTTCGCCGCGGAGTCCACTTCCGGGCCGGGACCGGAGGGAACCACCAATTTTCATTGATCCCGGATCGGCGGAGTCTTAGTAGACCGGTCCCTCCGGACGAAAAACGCCTCCCTGCTGTGCCTTCTCCCGGAGAGACCGTGGTTTTCATGAAGGGGTTGGCTGCGCCCCCCTTCCAAAGAGCGGATCCGATGTTCGCATGAATCCTGATTTAACTGGCAAAAAAGAATCCGACAGACGGCCACGAACAAGTAAATTGGGACTGCTCCTTGGCGAATTTGGGCCAAGCTGGAGCGCGATTGAGTGGAACAGAGGCCTCAATTGCGGGGGCAGGCACGCGAAAAAAATAGACACGATTTCGGGCATCACGGGCCGGGACCGATCACGCGACAGTCTGGGGAACGCGTGTCAGCGCGGCGTCGTGTCGCTCGAGGATGGGGGCTGAGTGGCCATGTCGACACTCAGCTCCTCGACGAGAAAGGAAAACACATCTGCCGTCTCCTCGATCTCCTTGCTCGTCGGTGTGCCCCCACCGTGGCCCGTGTTCGTTTCGACGCGGAGCAGAATCGGATCGTCGCCGGCCTGCGCCCCCTGCATGGCGGCGGTGAATTTGTATGAATGGGGAGGCACCACGCGGTCGTCGGTGTCGGCGGTGGTGATGATCGTGGCGGGGTACGCGGTGCCGGGGTCCGTGTTGTGAAGCGGCGAGTAGTCGTAGAGGTACTCAAACTGCTCGGGGGCGTCGGAGGAGCCATATTCCGGCACCCACGCCCATCCGATCGTAAACTCGTGGTAGCGCAGCATGTCGAGGACGCCGCGCTCTACGACGGCGGCGCCGAAGAGGTTAGGCCGCTGCGTGATGGAGGCGCCCGTCAGGAGGCCGCCGTTCGACGCCCCCGCGATGGCAAGCTTCGAGCGCGAGGTGTAATTTTCGTCGACGAGGTGGAGCGCCGCGGAGAAGAAGTCGTCGAAGACCTGTTGCTTGTTGTCGAGTTTGCCGGCCTCGTGCCAGGACTGCCCGTAAGCCCCGCCGCCTCGCAGGTTGGGGACCGCGTAGATGCCCCCCATTTCGAGCCAGGCCACCGTCTCCGGCGAAAAGCTCGGCGTGACCGTGACGTTGAAGCCGCCGTAGCCGTAGAGATACGTCGGATTCGTGCCGTCGCGGTCCAGCCCTTTCTTGTGGACGACGAACATCGGCACCTCGGTGCCATCGGTGCTTTCGTAGAAGACTTGATTCACGGCGTACCGATCGGCGTCGAAGCCTTTCACCTCGGATTCGAAGGCGACCTCGGACGTGCCGCTCGCGAGGTCGTACCGGTAGATCGTCGTAGGGTAGGTGAAGGAGGTGAACGCGTAGTAGAACGAGTCGTGGTTCGGGTCGCCGTTGATGCCCCCGACGCTTCCGATGGTCGGGAGCTCAACCGTCGTCTCGCGCGTGCCATCGAGGGCGTGGACGGTGAGGCGGCCCTTTACGTCGGTGAGCGCCTCAACAACAAGCCTCCCCCCGACGAGCTCTGCGCCCTGGAGCACGGCCTCGGACTCCGGCACAATGGTCCGCCAGTTGGAGCGGTCGGGATTTTCGGCATCCACCGCAATGATGCGGCGATTCGGGGCGTCCAGGTTCGTCTGCACGTAAAACGTGGAGCCGTCGGCCCCGATGAGGTTATAGCTAGCGTCAAACCCTTCGATGAGGGGGCGGATCTCCCCCTCATCGGCGCGGAGATCCTTGACGTAAATCTCGGTCTTCTCCGAGGTCCCTTCGCTCGCCTGGAGGACGAGGTAGCGCCCGTCGTGCGTCACCTCCGTGCCGAAGCCGAGCTTGGGATTGTCCGGCCGCTCGTAGACCAGGCGGTCCTCGGACTGTGGCGTGCCGACCGCGTGGTAGTAAATCGTCTGTGCCTTGTTCTGGGCCTCGTACTCCTCCCCCTCCTCCGGCGCCGGATAGCGGCCGTAGTAAAATCCCTCACCGTCCGGCGTCCAGGTGGGATTGCTGAACTTGACCCACTCGAGAGTGTCGTCCAGGTCCTTCCCGGTGCTGAGCTCGCGGACGTGGAGCGTCTTCCAATCGGACCCGTCTTCGCTCGTGCCGTAGGCCACGTGCTCGCCGTTTGGGCCGGGGGCAAAGGCCGAGAGCGACACGGTGCCCGCCTCGCTCCACTGATTCGGATCGAACAGCACGCGCGGCTCGCCGCCGTCGACGGGGCGGACGTACGTCACGGACTGGTCCTGGAGCCCTTCGTTCTTGCTGAAGTAGAGGCGCCCGGCCTCGCGCTGGGGCACGCCGTATTTCGGGTAGTCCCAGAGCGTGCGGAGCCGGCCGCGGATCTGCGCCCGCTCCGGAATCTCCTCCAGGTAGCCAAAGGTCAGCTCGTTCTGCCGCTTAACCCACCGCGTCACCTCCTTGCTGTCGAAGTCCTCCATCCACCGGTACGGGTCCGGGACGCGGGTTCCGTGGTACACGTCGACCGAGTCGACGGTCTTCGTGTCTGGGTAGTCAAGGGACTGTCCGGGGGCCAGGCTCCCCGCTCCCCAGAGCCCCGTGAGAAGCAATACGACGAGAAGACGAATCCGCCCTCGAATGGAAAAGGACAGGGGCGAGGAGGCGATCATGCGCATCATCGTGACGTGGATGTGGTTCAGTGAGAAGCCGATCGGCTGCAAAGCGCCGGCGCGGCCGGAGCGAAGTGCTGCCGGGAGGCCCGACCGGCCCGAGCCGATGCACAGAAAGGATTGCCAGGATCATTCAAATTCAATTGCCGCTCGCCACTTTTCGATCCCCGATCCTCGACCCGTTCCTCTTTCGCTTTTCCCACTCGCCTTTCCTTCGTCCCCTCGATCCTCGCCCCCCCTCGCTGCTTCATCCACCATCCTTGCCCCGCGCCCTTCACCACACGCCCTTCACTCCTCGACCCATCCCCCTCACCGTGGCTCCACCCGGTTCCCGTCCGAAAGCTCGTCCCCGGGATGCGTGACGACCCGCGCTCCCTCGCTCAGGCCCTCTGTGATCTGCACCCGGAGACCGCTGCGTTGGCCCACCTGCACCGGCTGGCGCCGCGTCCGACCGTCGCGTACGACAAACACGGCCCACCCATCGTCGTGGCGGAAGAGGGCGCTCTGCGGCACCTGGAGCACGTCGTCCCTGGCCCACGTGATAACGCGGGCGACCACGCGGTACCCGCTCCCCAGCCGTCCCCGCACCGACGGCGGCAGGCGGAGGTCAGCCACCACGTCGACGCGCTGCTCCTCCACCCCGAGCGCGGACACCTCCGTCCGCCCCATCGGCTCTACCACGCGCACCGAGCCGCGCAGCGTCCGGTCGCCGCCCCAGCGCACAATCTCGACGGGCGTCCCGGCGTCCATCCGGACCGCGTCGGACGACAACACGTCAACGGCCACCTCCAGCGAGTCCGGATTGCCCACGGTGAAGAGGGGCGCCCCCGCCTGCACGACCCCCGCACTCGTCTGATGCACGCGCAGGATGCGTCCGGAGACCGGGGCCCGAATTGCCTGCCGATCCGAGAGCGCGTCGGGGGACGGCGTCGTGCGGGCGATCCGGCTCCGCGCTGCCTCTAACTCGCCCTGCGCCTGCGACACAGCCTCCGTCGCCGCCCGGTGCTTGGTCCGGGTTCGCTCAAGCTCCACCCGCGCCTGATCGAGCTGCTGCTGCGAGGCGGTCCCCTGCTCGTGCAGCCGCCGAATCCGCTTGTACTCGTCCGCCGCGT
>CAZMDV010000067.1:0-10985 GCA_964564875.1 uncultured Salinivenus sp. | reverse complement strand
CCTCGTCCGGCATCGTATCTTCGATCTCGTGAGCAACGGCCTCTTCGGCCTCCGCGGCGACCTCTTCGTGCAAGATGCGCTCATAAACGCTCATGTTTTCCCACACCCGGAGAAAATAGCCCAGAACGAGTCCGCTTTGAAAGGCGGCCACGAGCGGGTCCATGCCGACGATGAGCAAGTACCCAAACCCGACGGCAAACCCGAAGCCGTAAATGAGATCGATGTAAAATTGGGTTTGACGGCCACGTAGCTTCATAATTCGAAAGTCTTACGGTTCAACAATCTCGAACGGAGATCCCCCGGCTACCCGCCCAGGGGAAGAAGGAGAAACGTGATGTACGACCCTGCAGTCGCGAAGAGAGGAACAACGTTCTGCATCAGTATAACCCGGACGGTCGTCCCAGGATCGAACAGGTCTGACTGGGACGGCTGATGCCGATCTTCCTCTCGCACCGGCGAGACTCCTGTGGCCTGCTCCCCGACCCTCAGTGAGGCCGACTCTTCCGCGAGGGCGTCGAGGGTGAGCTCCGGCGATACCTCGCCTTGAACGGCGTCCGCGACCGAGACAGCGCTCGTGGATCGCCCCCACCCAAGGCCCACAATGCAGACCGTCGCCACGACCACGAAGCTCGCAGGGATGCCCAACGCGGACAAAATGATGACGATCGTCGAGCTCAGCACCGCGACCACGATGGCGGCCGTCAGTGGGAGCTCCGTGATGTCATTTCCCAGCGTTTCCATCGTCCGGCGGGCAATGGTGAGCGCCCCCACGGCTACCGCCGCGCACCCGATGAAGATGCCGGGATTCATGCCGAGAGCCCCACTCCCCACGAGGGGCGCGATGGCGTTTGCAATGTTGCTCGTGCCGGAACTGAAGGCCATCAGGCAGCCGATGGAGACCAGAACGACGGTTCCCACAAATTCCCGCCGGGACGTATTGGGCCCGAGGGTCGGTCTGAGCTGCACCTCGGCCTGTTCGAGCCTAAGTGTTCGATCTTGATCCGGCCGGACCATGGGCCGAAGGGCCACATTCACCTGCTCAAACACGACGAGCGGCCCTTCACTCTGCTCGATGGCAATGAACCGGTCGATCGCTGTGTACCAGTACCGACCAATCATGACCGCCAGCCAAAAGCCGAGGATGGGGGAGAGGATCCACCACGCGAGAATCTCACCAATCACGACATAGTTGAGTTCTCCGGCCGCAAACCCGAGGCCGATAATGGCCCCCACCGCCGTCATGGAGGTGGACGCCGGCGCTCCCGAGAGGTTGCCGACCAGGAGCGCCCCCCCGATGAAAAACAGGACGATGATGCTGGATTCGAGGGTGAAGACGGAGGGGTCGTGGACGAGCTCCGTTCCGAGCGTATCCACCACGCGCCGCCCAATAGTATACGCGCCCACGAAAAAGGCCGCGCCCATCAGGGCCCCGGCGGTCGTCTTCGAGAGCACGTTCGCCCCGATTGCGGGCCCAAACGCAGGCCCGGTCGTCGAGCCGCCAATGTTGAAGGCGACGAAGCATGCAATGAGGACGCCCCCGATGAGGAGTGGATCCGTCATACGTTGAACATTCAACGTTGGAAGGTTCCGAAGCACGCCTCCTTCCGCAGAAAGGGCTGTATCCGCGAACTCGGCACCCTCTTTCAGTCGGAGTATAGAACACAAAAGCGTCGGCTAACCCATCAGAAGCTGTGTGGTGGATGGATATTCAGCCGTGACACAGCGGGCGACGTGCATGAACGAGGCCGAAACGAGCCCTGTAGCAGCGCTACCGGGCGCAGCAGAAGCCGTTCTGCACTGGGAACGCAATGACCGAGTCGTCCCCGGGCTGCACAAGATCCGCGAAGTCGCAGCGCTGGGAGCGCAGCGACCGAGTACTCGCCGGGGTGGCCATAGACAGTCCGCCATACAGCTTCTCAAGGTTCTACGGGAACTGTTTCTTTCCCCGCGCCCGCACGCCCAGACGCAGCTACTCCTTCTCGGCCGTATGCTGCTTCGTGGACTTAAAGCTGATACGCGGCCAGTTCTCCATCGTCCGTTCCAGCCGGAAGTCGCTGAGGGCTAGATAGGCCAGGTCCCCGTTGGCGTCGCGGAAGAGGCTGTCCATGTTCTCCGCCTCAAAGTCTTCGAGGTCCTCCCCCGGCCCGTCGATCCATCGGCAGCAGGTGTAGGGCACGCCCGTCAGGTGCGCCTCTACGTTGTACTCGTTCTCCAGGCGATCGAGGGTCACGTCGAACTGCAACTCCCCGACGGCCCCGAGGATGTAGTCGTTGCCCCGAAGCGGCCGGAACGCCTGGATGGCCCCCTCCTCGCTCAGCTGCTGCAAGCCTTTCCCCAGGTGCTTCGACCGGAAGGGGTCGTCGAGGCGAACCTTTCGGAAGTGCTCCGGCGCAAAACTGGGCACCCCCGTAAAGTGGAGCGGCTCGCTCTGTGAAAAGCTATCTCCGATCTTAACCCGCCCGTGGCTCATGATGCCAATGATGTCGCCCGGATAGGCGGTATCCACGCCCTCCCGGTCCTGGGCCATGAAGGTCGTGGCGCTGTTCAGGCGTATCGTCTGTCCAGTGCGGTGATGGATGACCTCCATGCCTTTCTCAAATTTCCCGGAGCACACCCGCACGAAGGCCATCCGGTCGTGGTGTTTCGGGTCCATGTTCGCCTGAATCTTGAAGGCGACACCTGTAAACTCTTCCTCGTAGGGAGAGACGGTGCGCGTCACCGTGGACCGGGGCTGCGGCGGCGGGGCAATTTCGACGAAGGTGTCGAACATGTCCCCCACTCCGAAGTTGCTGAGCGCACTGCCGAAGAAGACCGGCGTCTGCTCGCCGTCAAGGTACGCCTGCAGGTCCAGCTCGTCGCCCGCTTCGCGGACGAGTTCGACATCGAAGCGAAGGTCGTCCGCCTGATCGCCGAGCACCTCGTCGAGCTGCGGATCGCCGAGGTCGTCGATGGGTAGGCGCTCGTGCTCCCCCTCCATGTCGGCGTGTGAGAAGAGGTGCAGCTCGTCCCGGTACAGGTTGTAGGTCCCCCGAAACCGGTTGCCCATCCCGATGGGCCAGGAGAGCGGCACCGTCTTCAGGTCAAGCGTTTCTTCAATGTCCTCAAGGATGTCGAGCGGCGGCAGGCCGTGCCGGTCCATCTTGTTGACAAACGTGATGATGGGGGTGTCCTGCATCCGGCACACCTCCATCAGCTTCTCCGTCTGCTGCTCCACCCCATTCGCATTGTCGAGCACCATGATGACGCTGTCAGCGGCCGTGAGGACGCGATACGTGTCTTCCGAGAAGTCGCGGTGGCCCGGGGTGTCGAGCAGGTTCAGCTCGTAGTCCCGGTAGGGAAACTTCATCACGGACGAGGTGACGCTGATGCCCCGCTCCTTCTCCATCGTCATCCAGTCGCTCATGGCAAAGCGATCGGCCTTGCGGGCCTTGATCTCTCCGGCCTCGTGGATGGCCCCGCCCTTCAGCAAGAGCTTCTCGGTGAGGGTGGTCTTGCCCGCGTCCGGGTGACTGATGATGGCGAAGGTGCGACGCTTGTCGATCTCGTCCCGGAGTTCTGGGTCCGTATCGGCCTTCGGCGGCGTAGCGGCCGTCTCCGGCATAGTGTCGGTGGTACTCACGGCGAGACGGAGGCTTGTTTGATGAACAGCGACGTGCGGACCAAGTGTGAATCCGATGTATCGTACAAGTTTACGGTGCAGGGGACGGACGGTTTTGCCCGTCCGCGGTCCCGAGGCGGTCTCCAAGAAGCATTCACCCCGCCCCCCGATCCCGAGTTGTGCCGGTAGGGCCTCGACTCACGGGCCGGCCAAATTTCAAGTCCGCGGAGCCCAATCTCTCCGACGTTCCGGTCTTTCCCTTTGAACGGCACCCAGAAGAGGCCCGACGCATCCCCCGTCTTCATCTGTCCTGGGCCAAGGCGACCCCGAACCAACGCGCTGGTGTCCGCCTTGTGGGCCCGGAACACGACGGTGAATGCATACCGGACGGCGGCTCCGTTCTCGTTCGTGAGCCGCAGCACAATCCCGTCGTTCTTGGCGTCGGCCTCCGGGTAGTAGATGTAGTCAATGGTCACGCCCTTTCGCTCGACAATGCGGGTCCAGGCGTCGTCATGCCAGCTCTGACTCGAATCGCGCGCCGGAGCAGTCTCCTGGCCCCTCGCCACAGGGACGGCCACGAGCCACAGCGCGACGAGCCCGATCAGCGTCCGCAGGCAACAAGACATGGTGGGAAGTAGAGAGATCGACGGATCGTCAGGGACGATTGCGGAGCGAACTCGGCTCCTCGGTCAGATCAGCAGGAGGGCCACGGCGGAGGCGCCGACGATGAGGAGAAGGCCCGGCAGGACGGCCCGGCGTAGGCCCCGCGTGCCCGTGAGGGCCACGATGCCCCCCTTCAGGACCGTGTTGGCGGCCGCCGCGATGACGATGGCGTGCGTGGCCGTCGCGGCCTCCAGGTCGCCACTCTCGTGCAGCCGGGCCATCGAGAGGGTGATGGCGTCCACGTCCGCCAGCCCCGCAACCACGCTTGACAGGTAAACCCCGGTGTCGCCAAGGTACGCCTGCGCCCAGTTCGACACGACCAGGATGACTGCATAGAGCACACCGAATGTGATGGCGGGCACGAGCCGGAACGGATTGCGCACGATCTGAGACTCCTCCTGCTCGTCGGTGGACTGCACCCAGTAGAGGTATCCGCAGTAGACCAGGCAGGCCAGGCAGACGCCCATGACGGGCGCCCATACGGTCAAGAGTAGGGGCGGATTGATAACCGCCACCTCGACGATGACGCGCACAAACATGATGGCCCAGGCCAGCGTGACGGCCAGCGCAAAGGGGCGATCCAGCCCCTTCGAGTCGCGGCTTCGCTCGGCGACACTCAGCGTAACGGCGGTGCTCGACGCGAGGCCCCCAAGGATGCCGGTAAGCCCAACGCCCCGGCGCGGGCCCACGACCTTGATGAGCACGTAGCCGAGAAAGCTGATGCCAGAGATGAGCACAACCATCAGCCAAACGTTGTACGGCACCAGCACGTCGAACGGCGACGGGCCATAGCCCTGCCGCGGCAGGAGAGGGAGCACGATGACCGTGATGACCGCAAATTTGAGGGTCGCGTAGACATCTTCCCGGTCCATCGTCCGGGCCAGGGTGTGTGTCTGCACCTTCAGGGACAACAGTACGGCCGTCCCGACGCCCAGGGCCGCCCCGAGCCGGAGGTACCCCCAGAAGCAGAGCCCACCCGTAAAGAAGGCCACGAGCGCAGCCATCTCGGTGGTGAGTCCAGTGTCCCACTCGTGGGCCTGTAAGTAGTGCCCGACGGCGAGGAGGCCCCCCACTGCAATAACAGTTGTTCCAAACGGCCAGGCGTTCCCGAGCTCCTGAGCCCCGAGGGCCGAGGCGGCCCCCAGAAGCGCGATGATCGGAAATGTTCGCGCCCCGGCAATGAGCTCACCCTCCTCTTCTACCTGGTCCCGGTACGCATACTCGCGTTGGAGTCCCATAAAGAGCCCAAGGACGAGCGCTACCCCAAATCGGTAGAAAAGTATCAGACGGTCAGGCTCCATGGACAGTCCTCGGCGAAAGAAGAGAGATCGAAGGGATCTACACGCTGCGTTCGGGGGCGACGGGCTACCGACTCCGGCCCGCCGCGTCTCCATAACGACTCAGATCCGATGCGGAGAGCGGCGGAGACAGGGGGCTCGTCTGGACGCATCAAGCACTGGAAAAATGCGAACTACTGGTCCCCAGCGATCGATCCCTCCCAGACTTCGGGCCAGCACGGGACTTCGTAGGGCGGCCGCTCTCAATCCATCCCCGCCACCTGTAGACGAGGTACCCGACGTACTCACGGATTGCGGCGGTAGAACCGGACAGCGCCCCCACGTCGGGCGCAAGATCAAGCATTGTTTGTTCCTCCTCTACGACCTGATAATCGGTGGCCGCCGGCACTGCCGGCACGCCCGCGCTCCGAAAGGTGGCCAGGGCACGGCGCATGTGCAGGGCCGACGTGACGAGAAGAACGCGGTCGAACCCGTGCTTCGCCACCAGTTCCGCAGTGTAGGTGGCGTTCTGGTACGTGTTGGCGCTGTTCGATTCGAGTAGTATTGAATCGGCCGACACGCCCCAATCCGTGAGCAGGGTCTGCATGATCGGCGCCTCGCGGTACCGCTGATCCTTCCACGGCAGCGTCCCGCCGCTAGCAATGACGAGCGGCGCCTTTCCGGCGCGGTAGAGACGGGTCGCGTGCCACACGCGATCGGACGCGTCGTTGAGGTCCGGATGGCGCCGAGGCGGACGGGGCATTCCGACTGCCCCACCCAGCATCACGATTGCGTCGGCCGTCGGCACCGAGTCGACTGGCGTTGGGGGAAAGCGGGCCTCGAGCGTCCCTTGAAGCCAGTCCGAAAAGACGGGGGTCGAGGGCACCCACAGCACCAGCACCCCGAGGGCCAGCATTAGGGCCCCGAGACCGCGACGCCAGCGCGCCAGGGCACTCGCCGCTACCGTGAGCAAAAGCCCGAGCGACAGCGGGTGGATGAGAAGACTTAGTACCTTGGTCAAAAACACCGACACGGAGAGCGCACCGCTCGTTCGAAGCTCGTGTGTGTCCCCCCGATCCGACGGGACACCGGGGGATGCTCCGAGGAATTCCGAGTCGCTGGAGGACGACGCCTCGGCCTCGACGCCATGAGAATTCGGGTCACGAGGCCAACTCCCAGTGTTCGACCAGCGGCCCTTCGTCGCCGTACACCGGATCGCAGACGGGAAGGGGAACCTGTTCAATGTTGCGGTCCGCGGCGGGCCGCTCACCCGGCCGTCCCCGCTTCAGATCCCAGTCTTGCCCGTCGGGATAGGCGCCTACCACCAGAAAATCGCGGGCCGCGCCGAGGTTCTTGTGGGCCACGCCGGCCGGGAGGACGAGCACGTCCCCGGCGTCGACGTCGAACGCGTGCCCGTCGGGCCCCCCCAGCTGGACGCGGGCCGCGCCCTCCACGACGGCAAGCACCTCGTGGGCGGTGCTGTGGTAGTGATGGTACGAAAAGATGCCGTCCCGCCACAGGCCCCGCCAGTCGTGCGTCCGAAAGACGCGTTCGAACGTTCGGGCCCGGTCGCCCACCTCCCTGCGCACGGCCTGACGCAGGACGAGAACCGGCAGGGCCTGATTGTTGGGAAACGTTCCGTCGTCCGCAAACCGTCGCGTCTGTACCTCAGGGGGTCGAAGCACGTCCGCGAATGCATCCGGGGTCGTCGTGGACATGGCCCAAGTGATGCAGGGTCCGCTTTACTTTGAGGCGGTGCTGCCAAGGGTCCCGTTCTTGGCCCGCTCGATAAAGGTGTTCAGGCACTCGGAGGTCCGGGTTTTTACAAAGTGCCCGTTCACCAAGACCGTCGGCGTGCTGTCGACCCCAGCTTTCACGGCTCGCTTGCGCTGCTTGAGCACTTGATCCCGATACTCATTGTTCTTCACGCGATTGCTCAGGACATCGGGGTCCATGTCAATCTCCGACGCAATGGCGCGGAGGTCCCCCATGGAAATGCCACTCCGTCCCTGACGGGCGTACTGAGCGTCCAGCATCTCACTAAATTTGCCGGACTGAGCCGCCACGTACAACGCCTGAATCTCGGGCAGGGACGACTGACGGAGGGGAAAGGGCTTATACACAAACCGGACGTCCTCACTGTGGGCCTTCACCAGTTTCTTCATGATCTGGTGAAAGTCTTTGCAGTGGGGACAGTTGGGATCGAAGTACTCGATGACCGTCACGCCCGACTCACCGTTTCCCTTCGTGATGTCCTGGAAATTGACCAGCGACGCCCCCTTCTCACGAACCGGAGATTTCGAGGTCTCTAACTCACACTCCTCGGGGGCCTTCGGACTCAGCGAGGCGGCTGAGGCACGCGCGCTCTCGCTTGGGGTCTGCCACCCGTCGAAGTAGACGAGATCGGTCCCGGCAAGGACCAGAGCGGCCGCGACGAAATAGACAAAGAGCGCGATTTGGCGTTTTACGAGACGGGACGACATAGGCGATGTTGTTGATGCGGACGAGCTAGCGAGTAGAACGACCTGGGTGCCAAGCAGGAGGGTCGCAATGACGGCCGAAACCAGACACAGGGCACAGAACGCCCCAATCTGGCCCAGTTGCAGGTAGGTGAGGTAGCCCGAATACAGGAAGCCTCCCGCAAGGAGACCAGTTCGTCCCCCCTGAATCCATTCTCGAATTGCGGGCTCGGACGAGAACACGAGCACGGTCAGACCGGCCACCAGAAGGTAGAACCCGAAGCCCCATGTGATGTTGGAGATCCCGAACAGCTCACTCCCCGGACCGGTCGTGACGGCCGCACAGTCGAAGGTCGACCCGGCCGAGCCGAGCGACGTGAGCCCCAGACAGCCGTCCTCGAACTCGCGATTCTGCTGGATGAACAGGTGCACGACATCCAGCATGCCCAGGAGCGCCAGCCCGAACAGGAGGCATTCCAGACGCGGACGGTAGCGCCGAAAGCGCTCGCGGACGGCAGTCACGAGATCCATCTACGGCTCCGCGGATCATTGATGGGGCACGATGAGGCAGTGAGGCCATCCAACCCTAAACTTGAGGCAGTCGTAGGTTCCTCTTCCTCCCTTCCGGGGCAGTCTTACCCCCTGGTCTACCCGAGAGACGCGGCAAGGAGTAGGCTCGGGCCCAATCGTGCTCGCCCCAAAACCTGCAACCGAATTTCAAATCATCCCCGTTGCGGACGAGCCTTCTGAGTGCTACCGTATAGTGTTATGGAGTCCAAACCCTCAATCACATCGCAGAACTGGGGGCGCTGGTGGCCCCGTCCGCGGGTCGAGAGCCCCCTGCGCGCCTAGCCTGTGTACTGCGCCCCGTCTTGATGGCTCTGGACCCGCTGCCCGACCGCTGGCAGCGGGTTTTTTGTTTGGTCGAATCGCCCGCTTTTATGACGTACGACGAGTTTCGAACGCACGTAGAAACCGCCCGCTCCGACGACCGGCGGGACTCACGCCTCGTGGTGCCGGTCCACACCCGTCGGAGTGCCGACCTGCTGACTCCGGTGTCGGCGTACCTAGCCCTCCAGGAAGAGACCCCGTACAGTTTTCTCTTCGAGAGCGTCGAGGGGGGAGAGAAGTTGGCGCGCTACTCGTTCCTCGGCCGCGATCCGTACCGCGTTCTTACCGCTCGGGACTTTGGGGCCACCGTCGAGGTAGACGAGCGGCGCACACCCTCTCCCGAGACGGATCTTTCTCGGCCCGCCGGAACCATCTTTGACGTGCTGAACGCGTATTTTGACCGGTACGAGGAAATCGAACTTCCGGACCTTCCTCGGCTCCGAGGGGGGGCCGTCGGGTACTTGGGATACGACGCCGTGCGGCTCGTCGAGGACTTGCCTGAGGCTCCGCCGGACGACCTCGGCCTACCGGACGCCGTGTGGTGCTTCTACGACACTGTAGCGGCCTTCGACCACGTCCGCCACCAGCTCGTCCTGATGGCCAACGTGTTTGTGGACGACGAGACGGACCTCCGTGCCGCTTACGAAAACGCGCAGACGCGTCTCGCCGCCCTGGAGGCCGACCTCAAACAATCGGCTGCCCCGCCGGACCCGGTCGAGTGGACACAGGACGACCTCACCTCCAACGTGGAACGGCCCGTCTTCGAGGACGCCGTCCGGACGGCCAAAGACCACATCCAGAAGGGCGACATCTTTCAGGTCGTCCTGTCGCAGCGCTTTGCGACCTCGTTTCGGGGCGACCGGTTCAACCTCTATCGTGCCCTTCGGCAGGTGAACCCGTCGCCGTATCTCTTTTACCTCGACCTCGACGACCTCGCGCTCGTGGGCTCGTCCCCGGAGGTGCTGGTGCGGGCCGAGGACGAGACCGCCGAGGTCCTCCCCATCGCGGGCACCCGGCCGCGGGGTGAGGACGCGGCGGAAGATGAGGCCCTCGCCGAGGAGCTCCTCAACGACGCGAAGGAGCGGGCCGAGCACCTCATGCTGGTGGACCTAGGGCGGAACGACCTCGGACGGGTCTGCCAGTACGAGAGCGTGGAGGTGGACCGCTACGCCTACATCGAACGGTACTCACACGTCATGCACATCGTCTCGTCGGTGACCGGCACACTGGCCCCCGACCAGGAGCCGATGGACGTGCTGGCGGCCTGCTTCCCGGCGGGCACCGTGAGCGGCGCCCCCAAGGTGCGGGCGATGGAGATCATCGACGACCTGGAGCCGTCCCGCCGCGGCATCTACGCCGGGGCCGTCGGGTACGTCGACTTCTCCGGCACGCTCGACACGTGCATCACCATCCGTACCATGGTGGTCACCGACGAGACGGCCCACGTGCAGGCGGGGGCGGGCATCGTGGCAGACAGTGATCCGGCCCGCGAATACGAAGAAACTCGCGATAAGGCCGCCGCGCTCCGCCAGGCCATGCGCATGGCGGCCGACGGACTCCTGTAACTGAACGGCAACAAACCAATGCACGGCGGACGCGCCTCGCCGTGCCCAAACCTCCGTCCCGATTGACGGTATCACCCTTCGTTGCTCCTTCCACTATCCCTACTGCCCATGCCGAACCCGATCAAGGAGGCACTCCTGAACCGCGGGTGGGCCGGCCAAACGCTCAGCCGGTCCGACACGGTGGAGCACCTGAATCCGCTGATTCGACAGCACATCGAGCTCAACCACCACTACGACGCGGCCATTCGGGCCTGCGACGACGAGCGGGTCGTGGACGTGTTGGAACGGCTGCAGAAGACCGCGCGGGCCGACGTGGGCAAACTGTCCGAGACGATCCTGAGCTGCGGCGGCACCGCCTACAACGGCACGGACCTGTCCCCCGACGACTTCACACTGAGGGGCAGTCTGACCGATTTCTTCGAGGAGCTCCACGACCTCGAAACGGACTTTAACGATGCCCTCGCTGACGAGCTTGAGCTCGAACACCAGATGCGCACGCGAGGGGTTCTCGAAGCGGTCAAGAGCAACAGCA